>DKNS01000094.1 GCA_002469765.1 Flavobacteriales bacterium UBA7382
CATCAACATCCTCAAGCTGATTGCCGTTCCGCTTGTGTTGTTTAGCATCATCGGCGGCGTGGCGTCGTTGGGCGACGTGAAGAAGCTGGGACGCCTGGGTGCCAAAACCCTGGGGCTCTACCTTCTGACGACCTTCTTTGCCGTCACGCTCGGCTTGGTGTTGGTGAACCTGTTCCAGCCCGGCGCAGGGGCCAGCGAGTCGCTCAAGACGTCCAACCGAATTCGCTACGAACTCTGGCGGGACGCCAACGGAATTGAAGTTTTGGACGACATGCAACTCTCCGCAGTCCCAGAGAATGCGGCCATTGTTCAAGAGATCCGCGTTCAGCAAGAAGGCGTAAACGCTTGGGTCGAGGACAAGCTAAACAAGGCCGGAAACGCCGCACAGAGTGGGCCTCTGCAGCCATTGGTGGATGTGGTGCCCAAGAACATTTTCCGTGCACTCAGCGACATGGCCATGCTTCAAATCATCTTCTTCGCAGTCTTCTTTGGCATTGTGCTCGTGCAAGTGGAAGAACCCAAGCGAGGGGCGCTTATGAAAGCCATCGACGGATTGAACGACGTGTTTGTGGGAATGGTATGGATGGTTATGAAGGCGATGCCCGTGTTTGTGTTTGCACTGATGGCAGGCCAAATTGTCAAGGCGGCTGGCACCGATCCTGAGAAGTTTCAGGAACTCCTGAGTTTCTTATTGCGGTACGGCCTTGTGGTGACGCTAGGGCTGGCGCTCATGATTTTTGTGGTGTATCCCCTCCTGGCGAGCGCAGGCATCCGCGGCATGACGCCGCGTCGGTTTTTGGCGGCCATGCGAGACGCCCAAATCACCGCTTTCTCCACTTCTTCCTCTGTGGCCACCCTCCCTGTCACCATGAAATGCGTTCAAGAGAACATCGGGGTGAGTGAACGCACAACAAGCTTCGTTTTGCCCATTGGCGCCACGGTGAACATGGATGGCACAAGCCTGTATCAGGCTGTGGCTGTGGTCGCCCTCGCCCAATTTCACATGGTGGACTTGAGCTTGGCACAACAAACGGTCATCGTGCTGACCGCCACCCTGGCATCGGTCGGCGCGGCCGCCATCCCCAGCGCAGGTCTCGTGTTGATGATCATCGTGCTCGAGAGCGTGGGACTCAACCCCGCATGGATTGCCCTGATTTTTCCGATTGACCGCATTCTGGACATGTGCCGCACCGTGGTCAACGTCACTGGAGACGGAACAGTGTCCGCGTTGGTGGCTCAGTCGGAGGGAGAGTTGCACGCCCAAGCTTGACCATGGACCTGCGTCGACTGGCGATTCTGGGCGGGTTGTGCTGGACCATGGCGCTTCCCACTGCCGGCCAGTGCACCTTGGACGGGCCGCGCACCGCCAAGGCTTCGAAATGGCTGGAACGAGCCAAGTCCCCCAAACCCAAGGCCAGCCTGGAAGACCAAATGGCCGCCGTCCGACAAGCCCTCGAAATCCATCCTGACGATGCAGAAGCTTGGATGATGCTCACGGAATTCCAGTTCAAGGCCATCCGGCGCGGACAGCTGAACTGGGAAGACCTTCTCGAGTCACTTCGCGCAGTGGAAGAGTTGTGTCCCGAAGGCATGCCCGAGGCCCTGTACATTCGGGCCGCGCACCACTACAGCCAATTGGCCCATGAGGATGCCCTGCAGGGATTCAAGCGCTACCTCGCCGAAGATGAAGCATTCACACGCGCGCAGCGACGAAGAGACGCCCAAGGAATTCTGGAGGATTTGGCCTTCCTCGTGGACTACCACCGCCACGAACGCCTCCCTGCACCCTCGCCCATCCCCCACGTCAACCAACCTGTTGACGAATACTTGCCCATGCTGGCGCCCGACGGCACCATGTTGTTTTACACGCGCATCGAAGAATTCAAAGCGAAAGGAGACGTGACAACCACGCGCAGAGAGCGTTTCACGGTGTCATACAAGGCCCCTTCCTCTGAACAGTACGACGGCGGCACCGCCATGGAACACCCCTTCAACACCAGGACCAACTATGGTGGGTCTTCCTTGTCGGTGGACAACAAGACCATGGTCATCGCTGCTCTGAATCCCGTGCGAGACAACCCCAACAACATCGACCTCTTCCAGGTCCACTATGAGTTCGACTACCGCGACGCCTCAGGGAGGGCCGTCTACATGTGGTCCAACATGGCACCATTGGGCTCGGGAGTCAACAGTCCATTGGGCTGGGAAGCACAACCCAGCATCAGCGCGGACGGACAGACGCTCTTGTTCGCAGGGGCACGTGCTGAATCCACCCCGGATCGGAACGGCAATCTGACCATGGATTTGTTCCAATCAAGCAAAGCTGCCGACGGAAGTTGGTCCCCTGCAGAAAAACTGCCCCCACCTGTGAACTCCGACGCGCAGGACAAGTCCCCATTCCTTCACCCCGACGGCAAGACGCTCTACTTCTCCAGCAACCGGACACCCAGCGGCGGCGGCTTCGACGTTTGGCGCTCGCAGCGGGATTCTTCAGGGCATTGGTCCTCACCCATGAACATGGGACTGCCTCTGAATTCCAGCGGAGATGAACACGGGATGGTGGTCAGCACGAACGGCACACAAGCGATTTTTGCCTCGCGCCGTCAGGGCTCTCAAGGGCTGGACTTGTACGCCTACGTTCTGCCAGACACCCTGAGGCCTGAAGCCGTGACGGTCGTGAAAGGAGATTTGGGATGGCCCTTGCCTGAAGGTGATTTCAAGGTCAGCATCGAGTACGTTCAGAGCAAGCGGGTGGAACAGATCGAAGTCTCGCGGGAGGACGGCACCTTCGCGCAGGTCGTTCTGCTTCCTGAAGGCGAGGATGTGGTGTTGACTGTCGAAGGAGAATCTGTCGGTTACAACAGCCAAGTTGTTCACATGCAAGGAGACCCGTTGGGCGGGAATTTTGACATGAGCATGGACATCGAGCAGGTCGCCAACGGGGCTCCCTTCGAGTTGGAAGACGTGCAATTTGCCACGAAAAAGAGCCTTTTGAATCACAAGGCCAAAGTCATGTTGCGAGCCCTGGCCAACCGCATGGAGCGGCAGCCAGACGCCAAGCTGGACATCGAAGGGCACACCGACGATGTGGGTTCACCAGACGACAACATGGCCCTGAGCGTGGTGCGGGCGGAAGCCGTGAAGGACTTTCTGACGGACCAAGGAATCTTGGCAACGAGGTTGAAAGCCGCTGGGTTTGGTGAGTCTCGACCCAAAACCGCCAACGAATCGGACGTCGGTCGATCGGTCAATCGTCGCACCGAATTCAGCTGGCGGGATTGAGCCCAAAAGGTGTGAATCTCAAGGAACGAGAGGGCGCGAAATCCCCACGCCTTCGCGTTGAAAAACAAGTTCCGCACTCCGGCCATCGCCGAGGGGTGACGGTAGCTTTGAGAAGAACACGCGAGCCCCATGCCCTACCCTCACCTTCATTCCCATTTGGCCCAAGTGGCCCTGGCGATTGGTCTGTCCTTTGGCAGCGTCCCAGGGCACAGGACCTTTGCCCAATGGACCCAAGCCACAGACCGCGACGCCACTGAGCTGGAGCGTGCGAAAGAAGCGTTTGAACAGCAGCGTTACGCCTTGGCGTTGCATGCGTTCGAAACGTGGATTGACCGCGCCACCAGTTCCGAATCCAGCGACTACGTCGATGCGAGCTACCACGCAGCGATGAGTGCGCTGGCGTTGTACCACAAGGACGCAGTGGTTCGGGTGAAGGGGTTCATGGCCGACTTTCCTGAGAGCCCTCTGGCGCTTCAGGCTCATTGGGAGCTTGCGAATTATCACTACAGGCGCAAGAACTATTCGACGGCTTCAGAGGAATTCATGCGCATCCGGATTCGGGATTTATCCAACCCCAAACGCGATGAACTCCGGTTCAAATTGGGCCACTGCCTGTTCGAGCGTGAGGATTTCGAAAAAGCCCGCGTGTACCTGTATGACGTCTTGGACGTGGAGGGCGAATTCCAAGCCCCAGCGCAGTACTACTTCAGCCACATCGCCTACCTCAATGGTCAGCCTCAAGTGGCCCTCGACGGCTTCGAGCGCATCGCCGACCACCCCTCCTTTGCAGAGTTGGTTCCGTTGTACATCGCCCAACTTTTGCACGCCACTGGCCAATTTGACCGTCTTAAAGAATACGCCCCACCCTTGCTCGATGAGTCGAGCGGGCTGGATGAGGAAAGCGTGGCTGAGGTGGCGCACCTGTTGGGCGACGCCTGGTACAGATATGGCGCATTCGATGCCGCCTCACCCTATTTGGAATTGGCCTGGGAAGGAACAGACGGTCCGGGACGCAACCCTGAATTTGCCTACCAAATGGGGTACACCCGCTACCGCCTGGGTGAGTGGCGCGGCGCGTTGGACTGTCTGCCCTTGGCAACCTATGGCGAAGACGAGTTGGCCCAAAACGCGGCGTACCACATGGCAGATTGTTACCTCGAGCTGGGAGATCGCGCCCGGGCCAAGCAGGCCTTCCGGACCGCCTCTTTGCCCGATTTCGACTTGGACATCCAAGAAGACGCATTCTTCCACTACGCCAAGCTCGCCTTCGAGCTGTCCTTCAACCCCTTCGACGACGCGATCGTCGCCTTCGAATCGTACCTGACCCAATTCCCGGCCTCCCCCCGACGCGACGAAGCCTATCGTTTCTTGCTCCAGGTGCACATGACGAGCCGCGATTACGAGCGGGCCCTCGGCGTGATGGAGAACATCTCGGAACCCGACCAAACCGTCATTGCAGCTGCCCAAGTCCTCGCATTCAACCGTGCGGTGGAGTTGTACCAAAACAAGGAGATCGACCGGGCTTTGGTCTTTTTCCGAAAAAGCAGATCCAACAATGTGGATCCTCAAATGCACGCAGAGACGTTCTACTGGGAAGGTGAAATCCTCTACAACCAAGAAAAGTTTTCGCCGGCAGCTGCGGCCTTTGCCAAGTTCAGCACCACCCCTGGCAGCTACTTAAGCGAACTTCACAACGACGCCGACTATGCCAGGGGTTACGCCCACTTCAAGAGCGAGAAGTACACTGACGCCTTGTCTGCCTTCCGTTCCTACCTGGAAACTGGGCCTCAGGACGACCCTTCACGGATGCGCGACGCAGAATTGCGCACCGCCGATTGCTTCTATGCATTGAAGTCGTTCGCTCAAGCTGGCGATCACTACGACATGGTCTTGGAACGCGGTGTCAAGCCCATGGACTACGCCTTGTTTCAGCGGGCCATGTCTGCCAAACTCGATGAGGACCCCGCCGGCCAAGTGGTGCGCCTGGAGCAACTGCTGTCAGAATTCCCTGAAAGCCGTTTGGTGGTGGAAGCCCTTTTCCAAGCCTCACGCACCCACATCGAAGAGGGAGCCCTTGCCGCAGCCGAGGACAAGTTGAACATCCTGATCCAATCCTACTCCGCCACGCCCCGCGCCAAGGAGGCGCTCGTGGAGTTGTGTTTGGTCCACGTCAAACAAGGCGAAGACGACAAAGTCCTGAGCTTGTGGGACAACATCCGCACAAATTTCGGCAACGACAACGTGGCAGCCGACGCGTACAACATTGTGGAGCCCCTGTTGATTCAGCGTGGGCTGCTGGACAACCTCCCTCCTGCCGTTGGCTTGGACGGTACCGAGATCGAGCAACGGTTTTTCGAGTCTGCATCTTACCTCGCGTTGGAAGAACGTTGCACTGAAGCGATCCCCCGTTTGTCCGAATACGTGAGGCAGTATCCCGGCGGCACTCACATGGCTGAAGCCCAATTCTACATGGCGAACTGCCTGTTTGATGAGAATCTGCCAGACTCCGCCTACTTGTCGTACGTCGCGGTACTCGCTCTCCCAGCAGGAGACTTCAGTGAGGCCGCCGCCCTGGGGGCCGCCACCATCGCATGGAATGCCAGCAAGCACCGGGAAGCCCTTGGACATTACGAAACCTTGGAAGAACTGGCCGCGCTGCAGACCAACCGCCTGGAAGCGGCCATTGGCCAAATGCGCTGCCACTATCTCCTAGGCCAAGAAGATGAAGCCGTCCACTTCGCCACGCGCGTGATGTTCGACCCCGGCACACCGGGCGACATCCAACGGACAGCCGTGCTTTGGAATGCCCGCATTGCATGCAACAGAGGCGACCACGGATCCGTGCTGGAGGATCTCTCCACCCTGGTATCCTTCGGAGGGAGCGCGGGGGCCGAGGCCCAATACCTCATGGCAGAACACGATTTCAATGCCGGCGCATTCGACGCTTGCGAGGACAAACTGTTTGGCCTCATTGAACAGTTCTACAACCAAGATGCATGGAAAAACAAGGGCTTCCTCCTGTTGGTCCAGACCTACATCGGCATGAACGATCTGTTCCAAGCACGGGCAACCGCCAACTCAATCCTTGCCAATGTTCAGGTCTCCGAAGTGCAGGAAGCCGTCGCAGACCTCCTCCTCGAAATCGAGGTGTTGGAAGCCGCAACCACTGAACCCAACCAAGAATGAAGCAGCCGTATCACCTCGTTTTGTCTCTCGTGTGTTGGGCCCTCATGCCCTTGACCGGAGAAGCCCAAAAGGACACCTTGGACATGGACGTCACTTTTGTGGGCAAACGCACCATGGAGGTCCGTGATGCCGTGAAATTGAGTTCATGGCCAATTGCCAGGCCGTTGTCTGCTGAGAAACCAACCTTGAATTACGACCTGCTGTCCAAGCGGCTTCAATTCGAGCCAACGATGACCCCTGTGGAATCCACCCTGCTGCAGGTGGATGCCTCCCTTTCTCGCCTCTACAGAGGCCATGTCCGAGTGGGAGGCGGCAGCAGAGGC
Source organism: Flavobacteriales bacterium UBA7382 (assembly GCA_002469765.1). Classification (GTDB taxonomy): domain Bacteria; phylum Bacteroidota; class Bacteroidia; order Flavobacteriales_D; family Sanyastnellaceae; genus UBA11663. The sequence goes on from DKNS01000094.1 coordinate 6,792, forward strand.
ACAAGTCTCTTGGACGCGAGCTACACGGACCTGCGGTCCCGCGAGGGAAGTTGGGGCACCTCGTTGCACCATGCCTCCACCAACTCCCCGTCCAACTTGCTGTCGGGAAGGATTCATCAGAATTCTTTGGATGCGTGGAGTTCACGGTTCGTGGGGCAAGAGAAAATTTCATTCAGTGCCCAAGTTGGACAGCACAAGACACGGATGTTTGGCTTCGACAGTGTCTTCGTTGACAGCATGTCGAGAGATGCGGCTGCCCTTCGTTGGAGGCAAGCGGGAGTTGCCCTCCAGCTGAAAAGCCACCGCAAAGACAGCACTACATTCAACCATGAATTCAACACCACGCTTGACCACCTCAACAACAACCACGGGCTTGCAGAGCGCCACCTTCTTGGCGACCTCAACCTCCACCGCCATGTTGGAGGCAAACGTTTGGACATCGGCCTCAAAGTGCAACTCGATCGAACGCAATTGGACACCTCTCGCGCCTACAACCAGGCCATTGTCCAGTTGAGCCCCAAGCTCTCCACCACAAGAGGCCCCTGGCGAGCTGCGCTCGGGCTCGGCATGGCACTCGATGCCGACCAACCCACCAGGGATGAAATTGGCGACGTTGTCCATGTGTATCCCCGTGCCGAGGTGTCGGTCAACCTGTTCAGAAACCTCTTCGTACCCTACGCCAAAATTGGCGGAGAACTTCTGGCCAACAATCTGCATGACCTGCTGAAGATGAACCCCTTCTTTGCCCCCGATCAGTTGGACAGCCCGGTCGTCTTGAATGGGCAAACCATCCAAGCCTCTGGGTTCCGCTCTACGAACAAACGCCTTGCTTTTGCGGGTGGCGTCCGCGGCACGATCACAGAGCGCTTCCGATTCCATGGCCGTGCCAGCTCAGCACAGCACGAAGACTTTCTGCTGTTCAAACCCAACACAGTTGTGCACGACACTGCCTCTTACTCCACCTTCGAAGCGGCGTACGATACAGTCAACGTCAGAACGCTTGGAGGTGAAGTCGGTTTGACGCTTGGAGAGCGACTTGACCTATCGGGAAGCTTGACCTTGAACAGCTACAAACTCAGAAACGAGGACCAAGCATGGCATCTCCCCACCCTCATGTGGGACGCTGCATTGTCCTACAAGGTCATTGAAGGGCTGACCGTGCGCGCCGATGTTCATTACGTTGGCGAGCGTTACGCCTTGAGCAAAGATCCCTTGTACGGCAATCCTGAGCCCTTGGACAACGGCAATTACCAGCTCGCTTTGCCCGGCTACATCGATGCCAACCTGACCACAAACTACCGCTACAACGACCGCCTCGGGGCGTGGTTGACGTTCGCAAACTTGACCAACGCGAAATACAGCGTTTGGGGAGGACACCCCGTGCAAGGATTCCAGGTGCTCGGGGGCGTCCAATACGCCTTCTGACACTGTCCACAGACCTTGTGAAAACCCTGGTTTTTTCGTGGAAAAATCGGGGTTTTTCATTCGATAGAATCCCAGTTTGGACGAGGTCGCCCAAGTATCTTCACAGGTACAAATCAGAACGATGTCAGAAGAGAACAAAAAAGCCTCCCCATCAGGATATGACGCCAGTCAGATTCAGGCCCTTGAAGGCATGGAGCACGTGCGCATGCGCCCCTCCATGTACATCGGTGACGTGGGGGTGCGAGGACTTCACCATTTGGTGTACGAGGTGGTGGACAATTCCATTGACGAGGCACTGGCTGGCCATTGCGATGCCATCTCTGTGGTGATCACCGAAACCAATGGAATCCGTGTCTCAGACAACGGCCGTGGGATACCTGTGGGCATTCACGAAAAGGAAGGTGTGAGCGCGTTGCAGGTCGTCATGACCAAGATTGGGGCAGGTGGCAAGTTTGACAAAGACGCCTACAAGGTTTCGGGTGGTTTGCACGGGGTCGGCGTGTCTTGCGTGAATGCCCTGTCCATCTCTCTTCGTGCAGAAGTGCACCGGGAAGGCAAAGTGTACGAGCAGGAATACACCAGAGGCAAAGAGCGGTATGCAGTCCGCGAAATCGGCACTTCCGAGAAGCGAGGCACCACCGTAGAATTCCTGCCCGATGAGGAGATCTTCGAAACCTTGGTGTACAATTACGACACCCTGGCTGACCGCATGCGTGAGTTGTCTTACTTGAATCAGGGCATCACGGTCACCCTGACCGACGAGCGCGTTCAAGACGAAGAGGGCAACCACCTTAGCGAAACGTTCCAGAGCACTGAGGGGCTCAAAGACTTCGTGATGTACCTCGACAGCAACCGTGAGGCCATCATTCAGGACGTCATCCACGTGAGCGGCGAACGCAATGGGGTTCCTGTGGAAGTCGCCATGACTTACAACAACTCCTTCTCCGAAAACCTCTTCTCGTACGTCAACAACATCAACACCCACGAAGGGGGGACACACTTGACTGGATTCCGCCGCGGGTTGACCAACACGTTGAAAAAGTACGCTGACGGGAGCGGCATGTTGGACAAATTGAAGTTCGACATCAGTGGAGACGACTTCCGAGAAGGATTGACTGCTGTGGTGAGCGTGAAAGTGGCAGAACCACAATTCCAGGGCCAAACCAAGACCAAACTCGGCAACGCAGAGGTCAGCGCTCCTGTAAGCCAGGCCGTAAGCGACATGCTCGAGGCCTACCTGGAAGAAAACCCAATTGACGCCAAGACCATCGTGCAGAAGGTCATTCTTGCGGCCCAGGCTCGCCACGCGGCGCGCAAGGCACGTGAAATGGTGCAGCGCAAGACCGTCATGGGCGGCAGCGGGCTTCCTGGAAAACTGGCAGACTGCTCCGAAAAGGACCCGGCCCTTTGCGAATTGTTCCTGGTTGAGGGTGACTCAGCAGGTGGCACAGCCAAACAAGGACGCGACCGCATGTTCCAGGCCATCATGCCGCTTCGAGGAAAAATCCTCAACGTGGAGAAAGCCATGCAGCACAAGATCTTCGACAATGAAGAAATCAAAAACATTTACACGGCCCTTGGTGTCACAGTCGGAACAGAAGAAGACGAGCGGGCACTCAATTTGGCAAAACTCCGCTACCACAAAGTTGTCATCATGTGTGACGCGGATGTAGACGGAAGCCACATTGAGACACTCATCCTCACCTTCTTGTTCCGTCACATGAAGGATCTTATTGAAAGCGGTTACGTGTACATCGCCACCCCGCCACTTTACCAAGTGAAGAAGGGCTCGCGCTCGATTTACGCTTGGGACGACGACGAGCGCGATCGCTTGATCGCAGAGTTCCGTGGCAAGAGTGGAAGCGACAGTGGCATCCACGTCCAGCGGTACAAGGGTCTTGGCGAGATGAATGCTGGACAGTTGTGGGAGACCACCCTGAACCCAGAAAACCGCACTTTGCGTCAGGTGACCATTGAAAATGCGGCTGGTGCAGACCACGTCTTCTCCATGTTGATGGGCGACGACGTGCCGCCGCGCCGGAAATTCATCGAGGACAACGCCAAGTACGCAAACATCGATGCATGACCGCTTCGAGCGGTTGAATGTCACAGGCATGACCTGCGGGTCATGTGTGGCCAAAATCGAACAAGCCCTGAAACAGCCTCCCGGCGTGCAGCACGTTCATGTGGACTTGCAACAAGGCACGGTGATGGTTTCTGGGGACATCGAACTCTCACGGTCGGCTTTGGAAACCGTGATCCGCGAGGCGGGTTTCGAGATTGCAAGCACGCCTTTGGCCTCAGGCACTGAGCCCGAGACTCAAACTTCGTCCTTCGCCCCATTGCTTGTCGCGGTTTCCCTGATCGGACTGGGCAGCTTGGCGGCGGGAGGCTCTGAGGGCTTCATGGCCAAATTCATGGGCGGGTTTTTTCTGGTCTTCGGAGGTTTAAAGCTCCTTGATCTGGGCGGGTTCGCCGCTGCCTATGCCAAATACGACCTGCTGGCTGCAAGGGTGTCGGCATACGGATGGGTTTACCCCTTTTTGGAAGTCTCCTTGGGGTTGGCCTACTTCTCCATGCCGGATAGGGCAGGACTTCACGCCATCACACTCGTCCTGATGTTGTTCTCTGCACTCGGCGTCATTCTGGCCTTGAGTCGTGGGGAGAAGCTCTCCTGCGCCTGCATGGGCACCGCCTTCAATTTGCCCATGACCACCGTGACCATTGTGGAGGACTTGGGCATGGCCACCATGGCAGCGGCCATGCTTGTTCAACTTACAATGTGAAGCTCATGTCGATTTGGAACAACAAACTTGTTTGGGTGACCGGCGCCAGCAGCGGCATAGGCAAGTCTTGCGCAGAGGCTTGGGCCCGAAAGGGGGCCAAAGTGATTCTCTCCTCACGCAAGGAAAATGCCCTCGTGGCCGTTGCGCAACCATTGCGCGAAGAAGGCCTTGACGTCCATGTGGTGACCTTGGATTTGGCAGAGGCCGAGAGCATGGTCGAGGTGGTCGACCATGTCGAATCGACCCACGGTGCTGTGGATGTCGTGGTGCACTGCGGTGGCATCAGCCAACGTTCCAAAGTGCTCGACACCAGCCTCGACGTGGATCGGAAGGTGATGGAGATCGATTACTTTGGCACGTTGGCGTTGACCAAAGCAGTGTTGCCCGGGATGGTCAAGCGGAAGCAGGGCCACTTTGTGGTGGTCACCAGCTTGATGGGATTGTTCTCTTCTCCCCTCCGCTCGGGCTACTGCGGGGCCAAACACGCCCTGCACGGGTTCTTTGAGTCCCTCCGTGCAGAACACCACGACGACAACGTGAGGGTCACCATGGTGTGTCCCGGATTCATCCACACCAAAATCAGCATGAACGCCGTGGTCGGCGACGGCTCACAACAAGGCACCATGGACGCCAAAACAGGCGCCGGCATGTCTCCAGAAGCGTGCGCAGCCAAAATGATCCGCGCGGTGGAACGCAACAAGGCCCAAGCGTTGATTGGCCGCACAGAACTTCTTGCGGTCTACTTGAAACGGTTGTCACCCGGATTGCTACGTCGCATCATGCGACGGGCGGCGGTCACGTAAACTCACGACCTTCCACGTGGAGGATTTGGGTGCGTTTCTTCAGAAACCGCAACACCAAAAAAGCCAAGGTGAAACCCGCCATGCCTGCTTGCCAGCCCCCCGTCAAATAAGAGGGCGCGTCTGCGCCTGCAGAACGCACCGCATCCAACGCAAAGTAGCCCAAGGCCAACGCGTATGTGCCATTGTATTCCCGTTTGAGGACATGTCGCCAAGAGATGGC
>DKNS01000144.1:0-3204 GCA_002469765.1 Flavobacteriales bacterium UBA7382
CGAACCTTCTTGAGTCGGGCCACTGCCGCCTCGCGATTGGCCACCTCCAATGGGTTGACCGCAGGGGTCGCCGCTTCGTTGGCCGTCTGGGCCGCAGATGCCGCCTGAGCACCACGTTCCTTGGCCTCTCCTTTTCTGGCCGACAGGGCCTTGCGTGCGCCCTCGAGCGTGAGGCCTTGAACCTTCACCAAGTCGTAAATGCGACGGATCACGTCGATGTCTTCTTGGCGGTATGCCCGCTTGCCGCGCGCGTTGGTTTTGGGCTGAATCTGCTTGAATTGCTTCTCCCAAAAACGAAGCAACGATGGGTTGACGTCGAGCATCTTGGCCACCTCAGAAATGCTGTGGTAACGCTTTTGGATGGGTTGATTCAGAGGCATGTGAGGACAAGATAGGACGCTCAGTCCAAACTCTGGTTCTCCAAATCGGCCGCCTCCAACATCTGCTCGTATTCGGCAGGTGACAGGTCGTTGAAGTAGTAGTGCGCGGGATTCACCTTGCGCCCGTCTTTGTGCACTTCGTAGTGAAGGTGTGACGAGGTGGATGTCCCGGTGCTTCCGACCAAGCCAATGACCTGGCCACGCTTCACCTTGTCGCCGCGGCGCACGTTGGACTTGCTCAAGTGGGCGTACAGCGTCTCGTAGCCAAATCCATGGCGGATGACGATGTGCCGGCCGTATCCGTTGTAAAGGCGCTTGATCTTGACCACTTCACCGTCGCCGGTGGCGAACACCTCCGTGCCTTCAGGGGCGCTGAAATCCATGCCGTAGTGAAACTTGCGCACCTTGTAGATGGGGTGAATGCGGTACCCCCATCCACTGGCCATGCGTCCGAGGTCCTCGTTTCGTACAGGCTGAATGGCGGGGATGGATTCCAATCGCTTCTCATATTCCAGCGCCATGTCAGTCACTTCGTCCAACGATTTGGACTGTGCAACCATCGATCGCTGCAGGGATGCGATGCGGTCCTTGAGACCGGCCACATCCTCCGAATGCACGTGGCCTCGCACGTTGGCTTGTCGGTCAACGCCACCGATGCCCGGGTGACGCAGATGGTCAGGCACGGGTTGCACGCCGAGGATGGTGCGGTAGACGGCGTCGTCGCGTTGGGCCAAATCCCCCAGCGCCCCCTCCATCAATGACACCTCGTCTCGCATCTCCACCAACTGCCGCTCTAAGAAGGCGATTTCCCGGTCCCTGGCGCGGTCAGCTGGGCTCTGGAACACCTGGTCAAACAACCACACGCTGCCCGCCCCGATGGCGACCACGAACGCCACACGAAGCCCCACAAGCTGGAACATCTCCCGGCCTGTGAGCTTGATTTCCTCCATCTGAAGGGTCTCAGGGTTGAACCTGCTCCGCGTCCACATCGATGCAAAGGTCGTCATTCTTGCGTGGATGGTCTGCCGTATTTTCACGCTGCAATTCAAAGCGCCATGGAATCACGCGTCATTCGCCAGACATTTTTGGACTTTTTCAAGGAGAAGAACCACACCATTGTGCCGTCTGCGCCGATGGTGGTGAAGGACGATCCCACCCTCATGTTCATCAATGCTGGGATGAATCCGTTCAAGGATTTGTTTTTGGGGAACCAGCCGGTCAAGGATGCGCGCATCGCGGACACCCAGAAGTGCCTGCGCGTCAGCGGCAAGCACAACGACCTCGAAGAAGTGGGGGTGGACACCTACCACCACACGCTTTTTGAGATGTTGGGGAACTGGTCGTTCGGCGACTACTTCAAGGCCGAGGCGATCGATTGGGCGTGGGAACTGCTCACGGATCGCTACAAGTTGGACAAAGACCGCTTGTACGTCACCGTGTTCGGCGGGGACCAAGACGACGGCTTGCCCTCCGATGCGGAGGCCCGTGCCCAATGGCAAAAGCATACAACCGACGACCGCATTCTCGCCGCCGACAAGAAGGACAACTTTTGGGAAATGGGCGAAACCGGGCCTTGCGGGCCTTGCTCTGAAATCCACATCGACCTCCGGGACGACGACGAACGAGCCAAGGTGGACGGCCGCGACTTGGTCAACATGGACCATCCCCAGGTCATCGAAGTGTGGAACCTCGTGTTCATGGAATTCAACCGCATGGCGGACAATTCCCTCGTGCCTCTGCCCCACAAGCACATCGACACGGGCATGGGCTTTGAGCGTCTTGCCATGGCGTTGCAAGGGGTCAAGTCCAACTACGATACGGACATTTTCACCCCGCTCCTCCACGCCATTTCCAACGCGAGCGGCAAAACCTACCCAAGCGACGACAGCCAGGAGGCCGTGGCGTTCCGGGTCATCGCCGACCACGTGCGTGCCGTGGCGTTCTCCATCGCGGACGGCCAACTCCCATCCAACACCGGGGCCGGCTACGTCATCCGACGGATTTTGCGCCGCGCCGTCCGATACGGCTCCTCGTTCCTGGGCATGAACGAACCTTTCATCCACACACTCGTGGACGTGCTGGACGATCAAATGTCCGCCACCTTCCCTGAGCTCAAGGCACAGAAAGGACTCATCCAACAAGTCATTGAGCAGGAGGAACAGTCCTTCTTGCGCACATTGGCGTCCGGCATGGAGAGGCTCGCCTTGGCCACGAAAGAGATGAAGGCTGGAGACGAGTTGGCAGGCGACTTGGTCTTTGAGCTCTACGACACCTTCGGGTTCCCCGTGGATTTGACCGCACTCATCGCCAGCGAAAACCAACTCAGAGTCGACGAAGCAGGGTTCAGCGCCCTTTTGGAAGCCCAAAAGACACGTTCCCGCGAAGCTGGTAAGATCACCGCCGACGACTGGCAAGTGGTGAAGGCGCACGCGGGCGTCACGGAATTTGTCGGATACGACCACACCTCCGCCGACGTCAAGCTGTTGCGCCACAGGGAGGTGACGGCCAAGAAAAAGACGTTCGTTCAAGCGGTGTTTGACCAATCGCCGTTCTATCCTGAAGGGGGTGGCCAGGTGGGAGACCAAGGCACGCTGACTTCCGAAGACGGGGTGTTCCACGTGCTCGACACCAAAAAAGAGAACAACCTCATCGTCCACGTCTTGGACAAAGTGCCCACCTCACCATCTGGCACCTTCAAAGCCGAGGTGCACATTGGCCGTCGAGGCGATTCCGCAAGGAACCACAGCGCCACACACCTCCTGCACGAAGCTCTGCGCGAGGTGCTCGGCACGCACGTGGAGCAAAAGGGTTCGCTCGTCAAGCC
>DKNS01000144.1:3586-9033 GCA_002469765.1 Flavobacteriales bacterium UBA7382
GGAAATCGAAGCGAAAGTTCAAGCGCGCATCCTGGCCAACCTTTCTTGTGGGGATCACCGGGACATCACCTTGGCCCAAGCCCAAGAAGCTGGTGCCATGATGCTGTTTGGCGAGAAATACGGGGAGACGGTCCGCATGATTGAGTTCGGGTCGTCCAAAGAACTATGCGGTGGCATCCACGTGCCGGCCACAGGCACCATAGGCCTCTTCAGGATTGAAAGCGAAAGCGCCGTGGCCGCGGGCATCCGCCGCATCGAGGCCGTCACCGGCTCTGGGGCACTCCAAGCCCAACAAGAGGAGCGGGCTCAGCTGGCCAGCATCCGCGCCTTGCTCAAAGGCGCCGCTGACCCTGCACAAGCCATTGACGACCTGTTGAAGGCCAACACGAAAATGTCCAAGGACATTGAGGCCTTCCAACGCGCAGCCGCCGGCGACGTCAAAGAAGACTTGATTGGCAAGATGACCACCCTCTCAGGCATCCATGCCGTGGGGGCAGTGCTCGACTTGGACAGCAAGAACATCAAGGACCTCGCGTTCCAGCTGAAGGCTGAACACGCACCGTTCTTCGGCGTATTTGGAAGTGAAGCCGGGGGCAAAGTCACCTTGTCAATTGCCATCAGCGATGACGTGGTGGAATCCCATGGTTTGCATGCCGGAAACCTCGTTCGGGAATTGGCCAGCCACATCGGTGGTGGTGGTGGTGGTCAAGCATTCTTTGCGACCGCAGGCGGCAAAAACGCCGCAGGCTTGCAAGCTGCCGTGGACGCGGCCCTCACCAAAATCCAAGGGTGACCTGACGGCGGTCAAACAACCGCGAGATGAGGCCGCTTGGCCTCCACCATATCCTGGCCAAACACCGGGCCCTGGTACTCCTCGTCCTCGCTCAATCCGAGGTTGAGGATGTAAAAGATGTTGAAGACGGCCGCCATGCCGAAATCCAGGTTGCTCCGCTTGCCAAAGGATGCCGCGAGCTCCATGATGGTCTTGAAAAAGAAAAACACGTTGTAGCCTGGAATCAGAAACCGCAAAGCGTGGCTGTCTGGGCGGCCTACGATGCGCATTGCAATGACCACATTGTACCCGGGCACCACCACAGACCATCCTGGCTGGCCGCTTTTGACGAACAGCCGCCAGTTGCCGGCCATGGCCACGAGGGTCACAAAAAGAAAGCCAATCACCACGCCTCCGTCCAATTCTAGGTTGTCAAAATATTCCATGTCGTCAGAAGTTTGTCCGAAGGACAGACGAAAGGATTGCAGAAGGGTTGCCTCATCTTGCTGATAACCAACATATCAAGACATAACGGCATGTCACAAAGACACAGCGGGAGTCACGCCAAGTGCCCATGCTTGGCCACCAACGCCGCGTCGATGGCCCCCTTGGCTTGGCAAAAGATCAACAAACGTTCCACGGCATTGCGAAGCTCCCTGACGTTGCCTGTCCATGGCGCCTTGGCGAGCATGTCCATGGCTTCGGCACTCACCTTGGGCACGCTGCGGCCGCTTTGGCGGCACAACATGTCGAGGAAATGCGCAACCAACACGGGCACGTCGGACGCGCGCTCGGAAAGAGAAGGCACATGGATGGGCACCACCGCAAGCCGGTGGTACAAATCCTCACGGAATTCGCCGTCGGCGATGGCTTGTTTCAAATCCTTGTTGGTCGCCGCCACCACGCGCACATCCACCGCGATGTCTTTGTCAGAACCGACACGGGAAATTTTATGCTCTTGCAAGGCACGAAGGACCTTGGCCTGTGCACTTGCGCTCATGTCGCCAATTTCATCGAGAAACAAGGTGCCGCTTTGGGCCTGCTCAAACTTGCCTTTGCGCTGGGAGACGGCGCTGGTGAATGCCCCCTTTTCATGGCCAAACAACTCGCTCTCGATCAACTCGCCCGGGATGGCCGCGCAGTTGACCTCCACAAACGGCCCCTCAGCTCGGGGAGAGCCGTTGTGAATTTGCCGGGCGACCAATTCTTTGCCTGCGCCGTTGGCCCCGGTGACCAGCACCCTGGCTTCGCTGGGCGCGACTGTCTCCACCATGCTTAAAATCTCGCGGATGGCGTCGGACTCCCCCACGATGCTGTGAGACTTCGCCTGGTGGGCCTTGTTCTTTAGGACTTGGGTGGTCTCCACCAAGGCTTCACGCTCAAGCATGTTTCGGAGGGTGACCAGCACTCGGTTCAAGTCCAACGGCTTTTGGATGAAATCGTACGCCCCCTTCTTGAGGGAGGCCACAGCCGTGTCAACCGTCCCATGCCCAGAGATCATGACGACGGGTGTCTGCACCCCTCTCTTCCCCAGCATGTCGAGCACGTCGAGGCCGTCCATTTGGGGCATCTTGACGTCGCAGAAGATGCCATCAAATTTGGTCTTGGTCGCAGCAAGCACCCCGTCCATCCCCGTCGCGGCTTCAGAAATGCGATGCCCCTCGTATTCCAAGATTTCGCGCAAGCTTGTGCGGATGGGCGCTTCGTCGTCGATGATAAGCAGGTGGGCCATGGTCTCAAATTGGGATTCTCAAGGGTGCATGCCAAAGATGGTGCCAAACTCCCCAGGCAAGGTCACCCCAACTCGGGGAGCAAAGGCAGCCCACGCTCCAAGCGGGTCATGACACCCTCTCGAAGCGCATACGGCGCACGCACCATGTCCTTGAAATCACCCAGGCCGAGGACCCATTCGATGAGGGCCACACTGAACGGCATCAGGTCCACCCTTGCGGGGTCCATGCCCGGCATGGCCACGCGATGGTGCACGTCTTGTTCCACCAGCTGCTCGGCCAAGGACTGAAACGCCTCCATTGGGATGGGGTCCACGCATGGGTGCGACTCTGGTGTTTGGGCATGGTCGGGGCGTTCACGCTTGGTGCGGGTGCCCGCCATCTCAGCCAGCGTGTCAAACGACCCACTCGCACCCACAAGCCTCGTGGGCTTCAAGGCTGCCACCGCCGCCACCAAGGGCGCCATGACGTCGTCGAAATAAGGTGTCATGTTGGCCTGTCCCTCTCGCCCCATGGGGTCAGGGAGTCCCATCAACATGTGCAATCGGGCCACGCCAGTGTTGAAGCTTTGGGCCCATTGAATCTCATGACCCTTCCAAATCACGAACTCCACACTCCCCCCGCCGATGTCCATGGTCAAGCAAGTTTCGCTTGGCATCTCGGGGTGATTGAGCCAAATGCCTTCTTGGATCAGCCGCGCCTCGTGGGCGCCGCCGATGACTTGGATGTCGAAGTCGGCCAACCGCTTGGCCTCAGCCACGAATTCACGCCCATTTTTCGCGTCGCGCATGGCACTCGTGGCGAGCACGTGCACCTCTTCCACGTCATAGTTTCGCAAGGCCTCGCGCATTGAAATCAGGGCGTCCAACCCTCGGGCCATGCGGTCCGGCTGGATGACACCCTTGGCCACCCCCCCTTTGCCGAGCTTGACTGGGATGCGCTGCCCGAAGACCGGAATCCACCCCCCTTTGGCGCCCATCTCCACCACACGCAAGTTGAAGGTGTTGGTGCCGCAATCGATGACAGCCAATTTGCGCAGCGCGTTCAAAGCGCGCCTGAATCGGGGTGGAACATCCAACGAACAACCTCTTTCATGTTGGGTTTTTTGCCATACATCAAGATGGCCACGCGGTACACCCGCCCCGCGAGTCCTACAAGGGCCACGGTGGTGACCAACAGCAACGTCATGCTCAGCACCACATGCCACCAAGGCACACCCATGGGCAAGCGCACCATCATGGAAATGGGTGCAGAAAACGGCACAAAAGAACTGACGATGGCCAAGGTGCTTTCTGGTGAGTCCAAACTCATCGATGCCAACACGTAGCTGAAGAGGAGAGGCGCCATCACTGGCAGAAGCAAGTACTGGGCATCCGACTCTTGCTCCACCATGGCCCCGATGGTGGCGAAAAAGGCACTGTAGAGCGCATACCCAAGGACGAAGTAAAGGGCCCCACAGGTGAGCATGACGGCCCAATTGATGTCGAGCAGAAAAGCCAGCTCAGACTGGGTGGCCATGACCGTGGTCAAATCCACCGCCTCAGGAGCGAGGCCTTGGGTTTGGGCCCAGCTCTCCATCCATGCACTCTGATCGAGGGCAAGGCCAAAGACGAAAAACAGCACCCAACTCAGCACGGCCCAGCCGAGGATTTGGGTCAAGCCCACCAGGCCAATGCCGGCGATTTTTCCGGCCAACAGCTGGCTTGGGCGCACTGTACTCAACACCACTTCCACAATCCGGTTGGACTTCTCTTCGATGACGCCTCGCATGACATGCATGCCGTAGATGAGCACGAATGTGAACATGAAGACGCTGAACATGAACCCAAGCAAGGCCCGCTCCTCGCCTTTTTGTTCCCCGGTGTCGATGTCGAGCGCCACCAGGGACACGTCGGTTTTGAGCGAGAGGTAGGCGTCGTAGTCCAAATCTGCCCGTTCCCGCACCTTCAAGCGCTCCAGAGCCTCGCTAAAGTCACGTTCCATGGCACGCTTGGCCCGACCAGGGGGAGGCGACAATTGCAACAACTGCATTTTCTCGCTTTGCATGAGCCCAGCGTCAAACGTCACCATGCAGGTGTACCCTTCTGCTTGAAGCGCCTCTTTCGCTTTCGCTTCCCGCCCAAATCGGTAGGTCAACAACGGGCGCTCCCGGTAACACGTCGGGCAAGTCGGCACAAATTGCCCTCCATCAGTGGGGACCGTGATCAAGCCGTCGTGGTCCACCACCCACACCTTCACGGGGTCTTCCGTCGATTGTGTGAGCAAAACCAAGCCGGCAATCAAACCCACAGTGAGGATGGGGCCGAGTACAGTCGCCACGACAAAGGCCCTTCGCCTGACGCGGGTGAGGTACTCTCTGCGGACAATCGCAAGGACGGTGCTCAGCCCATTCATGCGCCTGCAGACTCGACGGTTTGAACGAAGACTTCCTCCATAGAAAGACGAACGGGACGGGCCTCGAGGACCTCCACATGCTGCACGGCCCATTTCAAGAAAGCAGGCATGGACCACGAATCTGGCAAGGTCAAATCCAACGTATGACAGTCGCCCTCGGTGCTTGAATGGAGCAACTCAGCCTGCGCACCCATTTCTGCGACGAAGCCCATGAGGTTGCCCCGAACGACCGCTTGGACACGGCCTTGACGCGCCGATTCCCGAACCTCATCGGTGGGGCCCGACAAGATCTTTTGGCCTTTGTGCAGAAGCACGACCTCGTCGCAAAGCGCCTCCACAGACCCCATGTTGTGGGTGGACAACACCAATGTGGTGCCCTCCTCTTTCACGAGGCGAAACATTTCATCGCGCACCAGCGCGGCATTGATTGGATCGAGGCCGCTGAAAGGCTCGTCCAGGATAAGCAATTCAGGGCGGTGCAGCACGGTGGCGATGAACTGGATTTTTTGGGCCATGCCCTTGCTCAGGTCGGCCACCTCGCGGTTCCACCA
>DKNS01000144.1:9314-9590 GCA_002469765.1 Flavobacteriales bacterium UBA7382
TTTTTGGGCCATGCCCTTGCTCAAGTCGGCCACTTCCCGGTTCCACCACCCCTCCACTTCAAGACGCTCGAACCATTGTTTTAAATCACGCTCGGCGTCGGACCGCGCCATGCCACGCAGCGTGGCGAAATACAGCACTTGCTCTGCCACCCGCATGCTCTTGTACAAGCCGCGTTCCTCGGGGAGGTAGCCCATGCGGGAGAGCAGCCTCCGGTGGTGGGATTCACCCCACATGCGGAGCGTGCCACGGTCGGGCTTGGTGATGCCCGTGATCAT
>DKNS01000144.1:9980-10114 GCA_002469765.1 Flavobacteriales bacterium UBA7382
AGGTCCAGGTCCAAGGGCGCCAGTGCGACTTGGTCGCCAAACGATTTGGTGATGCCTTGGGCGTGGAGGATGGGCTGGCTCATGGTCAAGAGAACATGTCCCGGACTTTGTCGAAGAAGCCACGTTCTCCGTGG
>DKNS01000144.1:10442-10861 GCA_002469765.1 Flavobacteriales bacterium UBA7382
CCGGTTCAGGCTGGAAGTTCGCAGAATCGCGGAGTTCTTCCAACGCTTTTGTCTCCGATTTGCTCAATTTCTTGGGCGTCCACACATTCAAGTTGATCAACAGGTCGCCGTTGCCGTAGCTGTCGACGGACGGAAGGCCCTTTCCACGCAAGCGGACAATCTTGCCACTTTGGGTGCCAGCGTCAATCTTGATCTTGGCTTTGCCGCCCAAAAGTGGCACCTCGGCCGTGGACCCAAGGGCCGCGTCGGCGAAGCTGATGTAGTGGTCGTGATGGAGGGTTTTTCCGTTGCGCTGGAACACGTCGTGAGGAATCACTTCCACCATGACAATGAGGTCGCCGGGAACGCCGCCCATGGGGGCGCCGTTTCCTTCGCCACGCACGCTCAGTTGCATGCCGTCTTCCACACCGCCGGGGATC
>DKNS01000182.1 GCA_002469765.1 Flavobacteriales bacterium UBA7382
CCATCGAGGTGCCACGACACAGAATCGAAGCCCGGCACGTTCTCGGTCTCCACACCAAGCCACTCGCCTGCGTTGAGCACGCTCGCGGTGGCGTCGGTCGGGCAAGGCATGAAGTGGGCCCAGAAGGTGTCGTTGGAAGACACATCGACTTCGATGGTCTGGTCGAGGGGGTTGAACTGGCCATCCTCGGAATGGTCGTTGTCGCTCCAGTGGCTGAACATGTAGCCTGGGTCGGCGATGGCCTCCATCTCAATGGGGCAAGAATTGAAATACACGCCGGTCCAGGGAAAGGGGCCAGGCGCGATGGTGTTGACTCGGATGTCTCCGGCCCAGTTCGGCGTGGCGTTCAACGTCACGCTCCGCTGGAACGGGAGGTTGAAGCTTTCAATCAAATGGATGCGTGAGGTTGTGACTCGCTCCGACTCTCGCAGCATCATGTTGTTCAAGGCGTTGTCCCATGCGTCCATCCCAGCAGGGGCTCCCCAGCGTGCGATGTGCTGGGGCATGGTCCCTTCAATTTGGCTCGTCAGGGAACCCATGCGCGAGATGAAGGCCTCCGATTGCAGAAGGGTGTTCACCAAGTCTGCGTAGCGGTTCACGAACCGATGCCTGAACGTGGGGTTGTCCAGCACGTGGTCAAAGAGGTTGCTGTGCATGGAGGGGGAACTGGGGCTCCGGGCATATTCGATGTAATTCTCCCAAACCGACTGGCCAAAGTGCCCCAGGCAGGCGTCCGTGTCGTAGAGGATGTACCGCCACGTGTGCTCGGGAGAGGCCTTGAACACCTTGGTGTTGTTCAGCCCCCAAGCGATGCCCATCCAGTCCATGTTTTGGAAGAAGGTCTGGAGGATGAAGTAGTCCATGTAGCTTTCCGCATCAAACGTCTCCGCGAAGGCGTCGTAGAAGGCCGGGCTTGAAGGAGAACCGGCCATCAGGGCATTGCAAGCCGACGTGAACTCTGAGGCGTCTCCGGCCAAGGCGCCCAAGGGGTTGAGCAAGGTGACCTCATCTGGACTTGTTCCAAAATGTCCAGCCACATAATGTTCATCGGATTTTTCCCGCGCACCGTACAACCCCCAATAGTCGCCGTTCAGGTACAATTCGACCGGTTGCCAGGCTGAAGAGTGGACATGGGTTTGTGCAGCCACGTCGCTGATGAGCGCATCCTGAATTTTTGTGGCCCACACGTGCTGGCCTCCGTTGCGGACATTGATGTTGTTGAGTTGGGTCAACCAAGGTTTTTCGGGAAACATGGGCCAATCCAAATCTCCAGTGTACATCCCCTTGAAGTCGAAGCGGAAAGACTTCTGAGCTTCGGCACGGGACCAACCACCATGGATTTCCAAGTCCAATTCTTCCCGCGCTGCAAGCGACCCCAAGGCGTCGAATCCTTGCATTCTGGCATGCCGGGACCAGGGTTGCCAAAAGTTGGCCCCGAAGTAGGGGTAGTCGTCCGCCGCGTTGGGCCCCAATTCGTACATCCCGTCGTTCCAATCGAACAGGTCGTCTGGCGCAATCAAGACAGAGATGACAGGCAACTCGTGCTCCAACGCATTGATGAAATAGCTTTCATCTTGGGTCCTGCTGGGAAGCATGTTGTTGAAGTCGGAGAAGGCCTTCACACTCAAGACTGTTGTGGTGTAGGCGGTCAACCCGTCGTTTGGAAACTCGAGGGAATTGGGTTCGGGCACTGAGCCGTCCAGCGTGTACCGCACTTGGGCGTTGGGGATGGTCGAGGCCAACTGCACGGTTTGGGCGTTGTTGTAAAATCCAGAGGGCACGGTGAGCTGTGGGCTGGGAAGGATGCCGGAATAGCAGGGCGCTTGGACGTTGGGCTCTCCAGGGGTGGGAGGGTCGAAGATGCACCACTCTGAGCTCGAGCCCTCAGGCCTTCCCACGGAAAATGCGTCGGGGAGGTCAGGATGCAGAATCAACGCGTCGAGGAGCTGCCCGTTGGCGTCGCGCAACACCGCGTGTTCGCCAGGACTCAATTGAAACGTGGCTTGGAGGTTGACGTTTTCAGTTTGCGGCCACCACGTTGGGGGTGCGCTGAAGGTGGGCGCCGTTCCCCAATCCTTGCGCAATCCCAAAAAAGGTCTCGCAGTCAAGTCCGAAGACGTCGCGTTGGCGTTGTGGACTTGGATGGCGAGGACGTTTTGACCTGGCAGAAGTTGTGGAGCTCCAAGGCTGCTCATGGCCCATGTTGTCATGTCCGGTATGCCTCCGTTGATCAACAAGGGCTCGACATAGCCGTTCGTGAAGTCCCAGGCATTGCCTGTGGAACCCACGAGGTTGGCTGAGCGCTGGAACTCTACCCCATTCAGGTAGGCAATGTACCCGTCGTCGTAATCCATGGCCCATCCCATTTCCACCCAGTCGTCGGGCGATTCCACCTCGAAGGTGACCCTGAGGTACAACGCCCCATTGTTGGCGATTACGGTTGCATCGTCGCCGTCGCCGTACCCGAGTCCCCCAGGACCGGAAGACCAGCTGGTGTCGTCAAAGCCCACGTCTTTCCAAGAAGCGTTGGGGTTGGTGGTGCTCGTCGTGTAGTTGAACACGTCTGAGTCGACGACCGGAAATTCCCAACTGCCTCCCCACACGGGTTGATCTTCCCCGTTGGCCAACACCACAAGCCGCTCGCCTTCAACAAGGACCACCGGACCAAACGCCCAACCGTCCTCGTCGTCCAGGTTGTCCATGAGCTGATGGCCTTCCAGATTCACCGAGTCTGGCCCGTCGTTTCGAATTTCGATCCAATCTCCTCCTCCTGCGCTTGCCTCCGACACCACGAGTTGACCTTGAACCCGGGAAGACCCCATGACTGCGCAGATCGCAACATACAAGACCAAATGGACACGGATGGACTGAATCATGGGCGTAAAAGTAGTGGACGCCCTCAATCAAGGGGTGCACCCGTCCCCGAAGACGGCCAACAGGGCCAGCAAATCGGATGTGGTGACGGCAGAATCGCCGTCGATGTCTTCGGGACAAGAGGCTTCTGCAAACATGCAGCTTCCGTCGTCGAGCTGCGCGACGGGGGCATAATTGAGGGCCTGGGCGTACGTGCAACCGCCGCATTCTTCCAAGCTGCAGCTTCCGTCGTCTCGGTTGGCCAAGGGATCGTGGTTGCAAGCCCAAGGGTAGGTGCATCCTTCCACCACACGTTCGAAGGCCAACCAATTCAGGTTGAACGGGGCGTCGAGGATCGAGATTTGAAGCAATCCAACCCCTTGGGCGGGGAGGTCCACATCAAATTCGGCTGTGCTCCACGCCTGCCACCCGCCGGTGGCGTAAAACTCGAATTCGCCCAACACATGCGTGGTTCCCTCGCTGTCCACCAGCTGCATGGACACCCGACCATCCGACGACTCGGACGCCGTCCTGAATGACACCAAGTGGGGCCCAGCGGTTTCGATTTCCACCTGGTATCCGAGGTAGTCCCCTGGGTCGAGGTACCCAGCATTTTGTCCTCCTCCTTCGTCGGCGGTGGCCTCGAATCCTACACCCAACTGTTCGAGGTAGGCTTCCGCTTGAATCACCCCGGGGATGAATTGAAGGTTGGGAGGCGTCTCGCCGGTCCATTGCACGTCCATGCTGGCCACATTGTGTCCACCACCGATGGTGCGCAGCACGAACTCTTGTTGTCCTTGGAACAGGACGACGTCCTCCACGGTCACACTGGTCCATGTGTCCCAGTCTCCTGTATTGGGGACATCGAGGTCGCCGGAGATGTCCACGCCATTCACCTCCAAACGGAAGGCGCCTTCGTTTGAATTGGATGCCACCCAAATGTCAACGTCGTACACCCCTGAGAACGCCACATCGACGGTGTACTTCATCCATTCTCCGGCCTGGGTCCAACCCACCGCGAATCCGTTGTGGGGAAAATCCCCTGAGCAAGCTTCGATGTCCACCCCGTCGTTGCGGTGTGTCCACCCGTTGTTCCAAGCCGTGAAAGACCCAGAACTGACATGGTAGGTGGCGTCCACCTCGTCCAGGTAGGCGATGCCGGCGCGTCCCAAATCGCAGTCGGCCGCGAACACGGTCCCCGGGAGGGTGCCCGTTCCCGGGAAGGGCAGGGTGGCGTCTGTGTGTGGCTGACGCATCAACGCATCCACCACGTCGGGCTGCACAAGGCAATGTTCTGCCTTCAGCTTTTCAGTCAAGTCCATCAACACGGTTTGGGCGAACTCCGCTTCTGGCGCCGGGGCGTTGCCTTCCCAATGGTCCAGAAGCGCCTGGTATCCCGAGGTCTTTTCAATGGACATGGGCGCAGAAATGCTCTCCACCTTTTTCAAGGGCCACCAAGCCCAACCGATGCCCAAATCTTCCAACAAGCGCACGGCATCTCGGAACCACACGTTGGAGTTTTCCCCAGCTTCCCCGAGAAAAAGCGGCACCTGGTGAGCCTCCCTCAACGCCAAGGCGAAGGACAAGGTCGCTTCGTCGTTGTTGCTCCAGTATTTGTGGGGGGAGTAAGCCATGTTGCTGTCCCACGGTGGGGTGAGGCCTGTAAAGTCGTTGGCGAACCAGTTGCCTTCAAAGAACAGCAAGTGCTGAGGGTCCACCTCCCGAATGCTGTCGGTGCATTGCTCGTACAAGGCGCGAAGGGCTTCACCTCCTGGCAAATTCCAGTTGGGCTCGTTCAGCACGTCGTACCCTGCCACCCACGGTTCTTCGGCGTAGTGGGCGGCAATCCTCTTCCAGAGGGACGCCATCTTGTTGCGGTTGGCGGCACTTTCCCACAAGGATGGTTTCGATGAATCGTAGTCTGAAATGGCGGCGTCGTATCCCTGGCCACCGGGGGCGGCATGCAAGTCCAACACCACGTACATCGACCGTTCCTTGCACCACTTCACCACACTGTCGGTCAGGTCAAACCCCAGGTCAAGCCAGGTGTTTTCTCCGGGAATGGGCTCGTCTTCAATGGGCAGCGTGAAGAGGTTGTAGTGGAGGGGGACCCTCACGGAATTGAATCCCCACGCGTGCAAGGAATCGATGTCCGCTTCCCTCACATGGTTTTGCAGCCACGCCTCGTAGAACGCTTGCGTCGCCTCCGGTCCAATGAGGGATTCAATTTCGGCCTTGATTTCATGCTGTGGGTTGGCGAAGGACTGTGTTTGCAACATGTAACCTTCTTGCACCATCCATCCGCC
>DKNS01000068.1 GCA_002469765.1 Flavobacteriales bacterium UBA7382
GGATTTTCGGAAAATGTCCAAAGACTTGCGGGACGAGGTTCGCGCGGTGGAAGCCCCCCTCAAGGCGGAGGCCTCCAAGGCCACAGCCGCCATCGATCGAGAAGGGTTGGCCGACAAGGACGTCGTCCGAGGCACGCTATTCAAGTGGATCCGAAAGCAACGTCAAGGCCAAGCCGAGGCGCCGTCTGCAGCTTTGCAGGCGATGTTCGACGAAGGGGTCTTCACCTCCAAGAAAGCGCCGGAAGCGACGGTGGAGGCGGTCGCGCGCATGCTGCCTGAAGCAGAAGCGGTGCGTGCCCAAGTGGCGCACATGACCCCTGGGACGGCACAAGGTGCGGCCTACCTGTTGCGCAAGCGACTCGTCCACAAGATCGATTTGGTTGGCACCTTGGCGGCGATTGCCGAGGAGATGGAAGACGTGCAGGCCAACCGCAACGTCCGGACTTTTCACGCCTTGCACGAACGCATTGCGAGGGTGGTGCGTCACAACCCCGTGCCTTTTCTTTTTGAACGAATGGGCAGTCGTTTCCGGCACGTGTTCATCGACGAGTTCCAAGACACCTCCGTGACCCAATGGCAGAACCTCATTCCGTTGGTCGACCACGTGCTGTCTGAACGCAACAGGGCCTTGGTTGTGGGGGACAGCAAGCAAGCCATATACCGGTGGCGCAATGGCGACTACCGCCAGTTGCTGGAGCTGCCCAACATTGTGGACGACGACGAAGGGGCTTTTGCCGACGCAGCTCGGACGTTTCACCACGCGTTGGATGACCAAATCCTTGACGCCAACTGGCGCAGTGGCTCGGCCATTGTGCAATGGAACGGGGCGTTTTTCGATGCGGTCCAAAGCAGGTTGCCTGCGGGGTTGGCCAAGGTGTACAAAGACCACCGCCAGGCGCCTCGACAAAACTTTGAAGGCCAAGTCCATGTGGAGGCGGTGTGCGACAAGGATCGCGTCTGCCGGGAGCAACTGCTGCACGAAGCGTTGGAGGCCCGCATTCGGTGCCACGAAGGGGCGGGATTCCGTCGCGCAGAGATGGCCATCTTGGTCCGAACCAACAAGCAGGGCGCCCACATCGCGCAGCACCTTCTTGACGTCGGCATCACGCCGCAAACGGAGGACAGCCTCCACCTCGGCCGACATCCTGGTGCGTTGGCGGTGGTGGCCTTGACCCGTTGGGTCGCAGATCCCTCTGAAGACAGACACGCCACAACTTGGCTGCAATCCATGGCGGCGCTTTTTCCTGAGCGCATCGATGAATCGGAGGTGCTCGACCGCCATGTGTCTTGGCACGTGAACGACAAGGGTCGGCGTTTTGCCTCGCTTGACGCTCTGGGAATGCTGAAGGATCTTTTCCCCGATCTCCATCCCCTCCACCGGGCGAATGGCCCCTTGGTGGCGTGGTTGGGGCACGCGTGTCAAACCCTCGGGTTGACCGGACGATTTGACGCGTACGCTGAGGCGCTGATGGAGATGGCACGGGAAGTGACAGGCACCGAAGACGGTGGCATTCGAGGGTTCCTTCGCGCCTGGGACCGAACAGGAAACCGGCGTTCCATTGTGGCCAGCGGGGGCGAGGAAGCCGTCCAAATCATGACGGTTCACAAGGCGAAGGGTTTGGCCTTTCCCGTCACCATACTGGTGGCGGGGACCAACGTGGCGCGGGAGGTCAAGGGACATTTGCCTGTGGTTTTGGATCCAGCCACGGGCTTGGACGTGCCTGCAGCGCTCTTGCGGGTGTCGGACATGAAGGACACTGCTCTCGACGCCAAGGCCGAAGCGGAGTTGGACGCCGCCCTTTTGGACCAAATCAACATCGTCTATGTGGGCATGACACGTCCCATAGCCCGCCTCGACGTGCTGGCCGAAACCGCCAAATTGGACTTTGACCGCTCGACCCCTACCCAAGTCGGGCAATGGGTCTTGGCTTGCGCGGAAGACGTGACTGAAACCAGCTTTGAATCGACCGGAGACGCCGTCACCCGTGGTGCCGGAGGGGGGCTGCCCGAACGCGCTCTGGAGTCTGACATGCCCACCCCAGCGCTCACCACGAACTTGCACCTTGGGGAAGAAGTGACCCAGCAGGTGGCGTTGGCCAAGGGCAGCCATGCGTCAGTTCATCCCGACGGCATGGACGAGTTGGCGCTAGGGACGGCTGTGCACTCCTTGCTGGCGGAGGTCAAATCCATTGATGAGTGGCCCGCCATCCGCGCCAAATTTGCCGCCGGATGGGCACTGTCCTCAACAGATCGAGATACGTTGCTCGGATGGGCAGATGAGGTGTTGAACCGTTCGGAGTCGGCACGCTTCTTTCTACCGGGATTGCGGGTCGAATGTGAGCCTGAGTGGACAGATGGATTGGAGTTGTACCGTCCGGACCGCGTGGTCTTCGACGGCCAATATTGGCACATCGTTGACTTCAAATCAGGCGGGCAAGACAAGCCAAAACACATGGCGCAAGTGCAGTCTTACATGAAGGTGCTGGCGGGCTTGGAAGATGCTCCCATCCACGGTTGGCTGCTGTACCTTAAGCCTTGGTCCCTCGAGGAGGTGCCGTCTCCCTTGGCACCCCTTATCTTCACCTCCTGATGAACACCTCCTCTCTAGCCATACGCCCATTCGTCGCTCGTGCCTTTGTGTTGTTGACATTTGCCTTTGGCCTGAACGCCCAAGGCCAAACTGTGGGCAAGGATTACCTGGTCCGTGCGGCGGACGCTTCCCAATTGCAGACAAGGGCCTCGGCCTGTGCGCCAGCCACGGCATTGCGTGATTTGGAATGGAACAACGTCCGCGCCCTGGTCGAGAACGGTGGCACCTTGTGGCACGAACGCGCCAACTGGCGCGGGGCGTACATCGTACCCAAAGAGGACAACGTGTCGACGGTGTTTGCGGGTGCACTCTGGATAGGGGGAATCAGCCCCGACCAGCAATTGAAGTTGGCGGCCGTGCGTTACCGCCGCGATGGCAATGACTTTTGGCCGGGACCTTTGTCCAACGATGGGTCGGCAGAGGTGGATGCAACCACATGCAACGAGTACGACGAGTTCTTTGTGTCGACGCGGGCAGACGCACGACGCCACCGACAGTACTTCGAAGCATTGGCGGCAGGCACGGTGGACGAGGAATTTCCAGAGGGTTATGCGATGCCAGCCTACTTCCGAGATTATCCTGCCCACGGCAACACTGATTTGAATCAAGACTATTACCTGGCACCGTTTTTGGATTTCAACGGCGATGGATTCTACTCCCCGGAGCAAGGCGACTACCCTTGGTACGACTTTTTGCAGGAAATCGACTGTGGCAACCGCCGCCGCGAAGACATTGTGCCGCTTTACGGAGACCAGAATTATTACTGGATTTTCAACGACAAAGGCAATGTGCACTCCGAGTCTCAGGGAGAGCCCATAGGCATGGAGATCCGTGCGCAGGCGTTTGCGTTTGCGACCAACGACGAGGTCAACAACATGACCTTCAACAACTACGTTCTTATCAATCAAGGGACCCAAACGCTGACCAACACCTACATGTGCCAGTGGGTGGACAGCGACTTGGGCGGCATCAGTGACGACTATGTTGGGTGTGACGTGCAACGTGGCTTGGGGTATACCTACAACGGAGATGCCTTTGACGAGTCGGACAGCTTTTCACCTGGCTACGGCGAAAACCCGCCTGCATTTGGGGTGGACTTTTTCGAGGGCCCGTACCAAGATGCTGACGGCGTCGACAACCCGCAGACGATCAATTTCTCGAACGCCATTGACTCGTTGGGCATTCCCTATGAGGGCATTGGCATCGGTTACGGCGACGGGGTGGTGGACAACGAGCGCTTCGGGATGCGCCGATTCATCTACTTCAACTGGGGCTCGGGCCCCAATACCCAGCCTTCCACTGCAGGACACTATTACAACTACATGCGTGGATATTGGAAAAACGGCCAGCGCATGGCCTACGGGGGAGATGGTTTGAACGCAGGCACGGGCGCCAACCTCGAGATTTACTCGGATTACATGTTTCCCGGCGACACCGATCCGTACGCTTGGGGTACGGGGGGCACGCCTGTGGAGCCTTGGTCTGAATTTGAAACGGGCAATCCTCCGGGAGACCGCCTGTTTTTGCAGAGTGCTGGGCCCTTCACCCTTGAGCCTGGCGACTACAACAACATCACGGTGGGCATGGTCTGGGCACGCGCTGGGGGCGGGGAGCCTTTTGAAAGCGTGAAGCTTTTGCGATTGGCGGACGACAAGGCGCAGGCGTTGTTTGACAACTGCTTTGAAATCGTTTCTGGTCCCGATGCTCCGGACATGACGATCCAAGAGTTGGAGAACGAGCTCATCCTCTACCTGACCAACAACAACCCCCTCTCGAACAACTTTGGCGAGGCTTACACGGCCGTGGATCCGGGCATTCCGAAGGAGCTGCCCGACGGCACCTTGCTGTCTGAAGCGGATCGGTCATACACGTTCGAAGGCTACCAGATCTACCAGCTTGCGGAACAAGGTGTCAACCCTGCAGAGCTTGGAGATGTGGAGAAGGCGCGTTTGATCTTCCAGTGCGACATCGCCAACGACGTCGACAATGTGGTGAACTACCGCTACGACGACATCATGCAGGCGTCGGTTCCGGAGCTCATGGCCAACGGCGACAACGAA
>DKNS01000081.1 GCA_002469765.1 Flavobacteriales bacterium UBA7382
TTGTTGGCGCAAAAGTTCAAGACTTTGCTTCCGTCGTCAAGGGTGATTTCCGCGTCCTGCGCCGAGGTGATGACTCGCTCACGCTTGTACAGGCCTGCGGCGTCGATGTCCGCCAACTCCTGCGTCAATTGGTCTTTGATGCTTCCAAACATGCCGGAAAGGTACAACCAGCCTGCCCCCAGGTCGTCGCCATTCAGCCCAGGATGAACGGGGCATTTCTTGCACCGTGCCCTGCGGCCACATCCCACTCCACAGGGCAATTCGCAGGCCCAAGGTGCGACGCCAAAATCTCTTCAGCCGTCATCCCAAACGGGTTGTCGACCGATTGTCCATGTGCCACAGTGTTGTCCCGCATGTCCGTGAACGACCCAACCATCACTCCAGCCACCCGTTCCCACACCCGCCCTTGGGTGAAGGCCACCAACATCCGATCAAGGTGGTAGAGGTATTCGTCCACGTCTTCCAGCAACAACCACTTGCCTTCCAACGGAGGCATATGAGGCGTGCCCAACATAGCATAGAGCACTGAAAGGTTGCCGCCCACCACCGCGCGGTCCAATTGATCCAACGTCGGCTCGGCGGTCTTCAGCACCTCCACAAGCGCGGCGACATCGTTGTCGTCGGTCGAGGGCAAGGTCGAGGCCACGGGTGCATGCAGGGAGGCCACCCCAGCTTGGTTGGCCCAACCATGCAGGGCCGTTGCGTCGGAGAAGCCCACGATCCAAGTGGGGTTGTCTTGAAAGCGCTGAGCATCCAAATGGGGCAAGAGGCGCGTGCACCCGTACCCCCCTCGAAGGACCCACACGGCCCCCACCTCGGGGTCTGCAAATGCGGCGTTCAATGCAGCAGCTCGTTGAACATCTGTACCTCCAAATTGACCATGGGCTTGGTTGGTGTCGGGATGCATCACGGGGTCAAGTCCCCAACTTCGCACCGCCGCTGACGCGGCTTCGACCACTTGCCTCGACGCGTGCCGCGCAGGCGTCACCAAGGCCATTTTGGCCCCAGGCTTCAAGGGTGGAGGTGTCCTCAGAGGACCCGGCCCTTTTGGGGACGAAGCGCCGCTGCGGCTGCAGTCTTGGCGCCGTTCGCAAAGTTGTGCTCGCGCTTGCCCCAGATTTTCTTTTGGAAGTACGCCTCCAAAATTTCTCGCTTGTCGGTCACGCCTTGCAAGGTCACTTCCTTCGCCACGGCCTCAGTCTTCTCTGCAGTTGCTTTCATGTCCAAAATGTTGGTCCAACCTCATCGGTTCGTCCAAAGAAACGTGGGCGACGATGAATGTCGCAATCCCCCCAACATGCAGTTCTCCACATTGTAAATCGTCAGAACTGGGGAAAACGCCCTGCATGAAGCGTGTACTCGGGACGCGATGCGGCTTTCAATCGAGGTCAGGATTACTTTTGTCCTCATGTCGAAAAGCGCCCCCAAACGGAGGATGATCACTTCCGCCCTGCCCTACGCCAATGGCCCGATCCATCTGGGACACATTGCCGGTGCATACCTCCCCGCGGACATCTACGTCCGGCACCTGCGCAACACGGGCGAGGATGTGCTTTGGATTTGTGGGAGCGATGAACACGGTGCGGCGATCACGCTTCGTGCAAAAAAAGAGGGTACCACGCCCAGGGAGATCGTGGATTTGTATCACAACGAGATGCAAAAGGCATTTTCTGGGTTGGACATCAGCTTTGACCACTACAGCCGCACCTCCTCCCCCAAGCACCATCAAGTCGCCCAAGATTTCTTCTTGACCTTGATGGACAAAGGCGGATTTGAGGTGAAGACGGAGGAGCAGTTTTTCGACGAAGAGGCCCAGCAGTTTTTGGCGGACCGCTACATCCAAGGCACTTGCCCTTCCTGCGGACACGACGGTGCATACGGAGACCAATGTGAAAAATGTGGCAAGACCCTGAGTCCCACAGAACTTGTCAATCCCAAATCGACCTTGAGCGGTTCCACCCCGGTGCTGAAGCCTACCACCCTTTGGTATTTGCCCATGGGAAGGCACGAAGATTGGCTGCGAGAGTACGTCGTAGAGGGCACGCTTGATGGCCAGCCTCACCACGATCCCAAAACGTGGAAAGCCCATGTCCTTGGCCAATGCCGATCTTGGATTGAAGGGGGGCTGGAAAGCCGTGCCATGACGCGAGACCTAGATTGGGGGGTGCCCGTGCCTGTCAAAGGAGCCGAAGGCAAAGTGCTGTACGTGTGGCTCGATGCGCCCATTGGCTACATCACAGCCACCATGGAGTGGTGTGACGCAAACGGGCAAAACTGGAAGGATTGGTGGCAGGACTCCAACGCGGAACTCCTCCACTTCATTGGCAAAGACAACATCGTCTTCCACTGCATCATCTTCCCGATTTTGCTCAAAGAGCACGGGGGATACAACCTGCCAACGAACGTGCCTGCCAACGAGTTCATGAACCTTGAAGGCGACAAAATCAGCACTTCCCGCAATTGGGCGGTGTGGGTCACCGAATACCTCGAGGACTTCCCCGAAGGCAGCGACGCCATGCGCTACGTGCTGACGGCGATCATGCCAGAACAAAAGGACAGCGAGTTCACCTGGAGCGACTTCCGGGACAAGGTGAACAACGAGTTGGCCGACGTGCTCGGCAACTTTGTGAACCGGGTGCTCGTCTTGACCAAGAAGTACTATGGAGGAGAAGTGCCCGCTGCACCAGCCACGGAGAACTTGACCGACACAGACCGCGCCCTGCTCGACGCCCTTGCCGCCGCCCCCTCCAAAATCGGAGGGCTCATCCAGCGTCACCGCTACAAGGAAGCCCAACTCGAGGCGATGAACGTTGCGCGCTTGGGCAACAAGTACTTGACAGAAGAAGAGCCTTGGAAACTCCAAAAAACCCATCCTGAACGGACTGCGACCATCATGCATTTGACCTGCCAGGTGGTGGGCAACTGCGCCGTGCTGTTGGAACCATTCTTACCTCAAACTGCGGCCAAACTCGCCGCGACATTTGGGCTGGCGGACGTCCGCTGGGCCGACGCCCAACCGGACATGGTTCAAGCGGGTACAATCCTCGGAGCGCTTCCCATTTTGTTCGCCAAAATCGACGACGACACCGTCGCCACCCAGGTTGCCAAACTCGGCAAAAAGGGGAGCGACACAACACGAGACATCATGGCTGCGAAAGACGAAATCACGTTTGACGACTTCACGAAACTCGACCTGCGGGTCGGCACGGTCCTGGAATGCGAAAAAGTGCCCAAAGCCGACAAGCTGTTGAGGTTGACCGTGGACACGGGCCTCGACACACGCACGGTGGTCAGCGGAATTGCAGAACATTTCAACCCCGAAGATGTGGTCGGCCGCCAAGTGACGTTGCTCGTCAATTTGGCCCCCCGCAAGTTGCGCGGCATCGAGAGCCAAGGAATGGTGCTCATGGCCAGCACAGAAGACGGCGGGTTGCGGTTTGTGAGCCCAGAAGAGGGAGTCCAACCTGGGGACGTCATCAGCTGAACTCCGCTGGGCAGAACAACCCTGGCCAACGCTTGTTGAGACTGGAATGAACGTCCTCGACCTCGCCCAACGCCGGCACAGCCCCCGTGGGTTTTCAGGCCAAGCCTTGGCTTGGGAAGATCTGGCGCTGGCTTTTGAAGCGGCCCGATTGAGCAGCAGCTCCTACAACAACCAGCCTTGGCGGTTTGTGGTGGGACTGAAAGGAGAAGCGGGCTTCGACGCGCTCTTGGACACCGCTGTGGAGGCCAACCGCGCCTGGATGAAAGACGCAGGCGCCATCGTGGGCATCGTCGCATCGGGAGTCCTCGAGAAAACCGGCGAGCCCGACCACGCGGCGATGTATGGGGTGGGCATGGCGGTCAATGCCATGGAGTTCACCTTCGTGGAGCAAGGGCTGACCAGCATGCAGGCAGGCGGTTTTGACCGAAACGCATTTGGGGAATTGGCTGGGTTGCCAAGCCACCATGTGCCAATCGCACTTTTGGCCGTGGGTCACGCCCCGGAAGGACACAAACCTCGACCCAAGGTCCGCAAGAACCTGAACGACATCGTGTTCAAAGTCGGAGACCGCATCCCCGAGTGACAGGCTGACCTCAGTGACGGACGACCAAAGGGGCGCGAAACTGCAAGCCCGAGTGTTGACGCCCGCGTGCGACGAGCATGTATTGGCCTGACGCCAAGCCCTGGACGTCCAACACTTGGGTGCCGCCATTCAACGCCCACGCCTTCACCACGCGGCCGTCGACCGCGGTGGCCTCCAGCGTGGCTCCCGCCAATTCATGCAGCATGC
>DKNS01000040.1 GCA_002469765.1 Flavobacteriales bacterium UBA7382
GTCCAGCTTCGTTGAGGTGCATGGACTGAGAGTGGTGCAGGGGTTGCGACGTCAAGTATTTCGCAAGCAGGGGATCGCAGTTGAATGCGACATCTTCAGGCGTGCCGTCCCCCAAGACGGTGATGCCCATGGCGTGCTCGAAGTAATTGCGGGCGTCAAACGTGGGCTGCACCTGAAATTTCTGAGCGTCGTCGACAACGATGCCACGAATGCGGTCGCACCCGAACGTGCGGATGTGGCCTCGCCCTGGGTCCCAGCCCAGCAAATACCATCTGTTGCGGTATTCTTTGAGCAGATAGGGTTCCAACTCGTACTTGGATTCCGTCGGGGTGTCGGCAAACTTCAAATACGCGAGGGAAATGGGGTGGTGTGCCCGGATGGCGTGCAGCAAGGGGCCCAAGTGCTCGGACCCTGCCGCGTGCGGGGTGCTTTCAAACTGCACGTGCTTGTCCACGCCTTCTGGGTCCAAGTTGGGGGACACCTCCAGCCGGTCGGCAATCTTACCCAAGGCTTGGTCGAACTGCTGGAAAATGGGGAGCTCTCGAAACTGAATCAACGTTTTTGTGGCGAACCGGATGGCGTCCAGGTCGTCGTCGTTGAGCTGGATGTCGTTGATGCTGTAGCCGTCCTCTGTGTAGTGGTAACCTCGCTCGTCCCGGTGGTATTCAATGGGGGCGTAGTACCCCAGGTCCGCCTCGTTGCGCATCGCCCACAGGTCTTTCTCGATGGTGCTGATGCTGATGTGTTCCCCGTCGCTCCCGTACAGCGCTTCTTCGCAGGCCAAACGCAATTCCTCTTTCGTCGGGAACGGCTTTCCTGGATTGGTCAAGCACCGGTCGATGATCCGGTACCGAAGAAGGGCGTATTTGTTGGCAGGCATGTCGGGTCAGTGCAAGATGGCGTCGGGCGATTCCGGGGCGGTGAATTGGTCCATCATCGCCAAACCGCGGGGCACGTATTGGGGGTCGTGGGTGCGTGGCAGTCCTGTTTTGGGGTAGGGCGCGCCGGTGTTGTGCATGTGGAAACAATCCTTGAACCGTCCCGTCCTGAGGCTGTTGCCGTAGGTCTGGTTGATCCAGTCGGCCCCGTGTTCCACCCCTTTGGGGCCGCGGATGTCCCGGATGTTGACGTCCAGCAAGATGCACTTGTACCCCATCAACTGGAAGGGCCCCCAAGACGTCGCCAAGTTCCTCAGCGCATCGTTTGAGGCGTCTGCAAGGTGCGCGGGGGTGACGTTTTCGTAGCTGCGCCGCTTCCCGTCTCGAACTTGTTGCAAGCGCTTGTAGACGTGGGGCTCAAAGCGCGCGCCTGCAGGTTTTTTGCCGGAGCACTCCAACATGAGCAGGGCCATGAGGTAGCTGTAGTCCAAATCGTATTTCCGCGCCGCATTCAGCACGTCCGAGGCGTAGTGTTCCTCGACGACGTCCTTGCCTGCCCGGTCGCCTGCGGCATGCCAGGGGGTGACCACGTGAGCATGGCAGTACGTCCATGCGAGGTACAAGGCCCCAAACACCAAGAAGGCCCCCACAAAATGGCCCATCCGTCCGGTGTCGATGCGGGATTTGCGTTTGCGAGCCATCACCCAAAGATTGCGGTTTCCAACCAAGTGTGTGCCACGCGGATCAGGGGGAGCAAGAGAAGGGCGGGCAAGGCGTCCACCAGCGGCCAAGCCTGTCGTCCATTGGCGCGCACGGCCCAAAGCTGGAATGCAATGCCCAACATCAGGATGCCCCCCAGCGCACTCAACTCACGGATGAGGGCAGGGTCCATGCCTTGGCCGAGGGCCATGAAAACCAGCGTGAGCAAGCCTTGAAACCCGAGCACCCCTGCGGCGGACCAAAGCACCCCCCGTCCTAGGGTGGCGGCCAAAAAGGCGCTTGAAATGAGGTCCATGGTGCCTTTGATGAAGAGCAGGTTCGGCTTGCCGAGCAGGCCGTCTTCCATGCATCCCACCAGGGTCATCGAGCCCAAGCAGAACAACATGAACGCCTCCATGAATCCCCGGGATGCTCGCCGGGTGAGATCGTCAATGCGGACTTGGAGTTTCATGGAGTGCCCGAGGACCGTGCCGAGCACCAGGGCCAGGAACAAATCGATGGGCCCTTCCGTCTCGAGGGCCATCATGGCACCGATCGCCAGTGTGAACAGTCCGATGACGGCAAAGATCTTGTCCTTGAGGTCTTTGGACCACTTGGCGCCCAAGGCCAACCCGGCCGATGCACCGACGATCACCGTGACGGTATTGAAAAGTGTCCCGACCATGCTCCCAAGTTACCTTTGGGCTTCCACGGACCGTCTTGGACACAGGATGGTCGTCAACACCCACGCGTTGAAGTTCACCCTAGAAACCCAAGACCCAGGCTCCAAAGCGCGGGCCGGCGTCCTCGACACCGACCACGGAGCCATCCGAACCCCCATCTTCATGCCGGTGGGGACCATTGGCACCGTGCGCGCTGTGCCTCAGAAGGAATTGAAGGAATCGGTGAACGCGGACATCATTTTGGGCAACACCTATCACCTTCATTTGAGGCCAGGCACCGACGTGCTTGAAGAGGTGGGGGGACTGCACAAGTTCATGAACTGGGACCGGCCCATCCTGACGGACAGCGGAGGGTACCAGGTGTTCAGTTTGGCCGAGAACCGTAAGATCACCGAGGAAGGGGCCACCTTCCGCAGCCACATCGATGGGAGCAAGCACTTGTTTTCGCCGGAGAAGGTGATGGACATCCAGCGCAGCATTGGGGCGGACATT
>DKNS01000070.1:0-3486 GCA_002469765.1 Flavobacteriales bacterium UBA7382
CCTGCGAAAGTGCGATCGACCGTCTCAAGGCTATTCCAAAGTCTGCGATACATTGGACTGTAACCTGAAGAACTCCACCAATTGCCGGTAATGCCGACCTCTTCAAAATACCCGCTGTACTGGCGTAGACCGCCTGGCGAACCGGAAAAACCACTTGAGTTTGTTCCATTTCCTTCATCGGCCCAACCGTAGTCCATTTTCATTTGGGAACCTTGGTCCGTCCCTCGACCGCCATAATTTGTGACCTCTGAAGCGCTCATCCCCAAAGCCATTTCCATTGTCATCCACTCCTGATCGGTGGGAACGTGCCAACCACTTGGGCATAAACCCCTAGAATCTTGAACAGCAAAACCGTTGTAAAGGCGGCCATATTGTTCAAGCGATTCGACTGGGTCACAAGTGAGAGAGTAGTCACCGCACCACTCAGGCTCTTCGCCATAAACGGCCACTGCGCCAGAATAAATATTTGCCCACTCGCTGGCGCTCAAGCCTGAAGGAATCGGATCGCCGTTTGCATAACTCTCGCTTTGGAGGTTTTCTGCAAACCAGCATTGCTCGCCGATGTAAACTGTTGCATAATCGTAACCTTGGAAATTGAATGGACTACCACATGAGAAGACATCACAAACTCCATCGCCATTAGCATCCAATGGGCAATTCCCTTGGCAGTCACCAATGGCGTCAGGAAAAGTGCATAATGGGGCAGAGGGGATCATGAAGTTGCATGACTCCGGGTCTGTGCAATTGTCGAGGCTGTCATAAACTCCATCTCCATCGCTA
Organism: Flavobacteriales bacterium UBA7382; assembly: GCA_002469765.1. Lineage (GTDB taxonomy): Bacteria > Bacteroidota > Bacteroidia > Flavobacteriales_D > Sanyastnellaceae > UBA11663. The sequence continues at coordinate 781 of DKNS01000070.1, forward strand.
TCCTGATCTCCAAAGAGCCCAAGGATGGACAAGAAGTCCTCAATGTCAACGAAGCCATTGTCGTTCGAGTCATGCAGAAGATTGCAGTTGGTCTGGGCGTTTGATGTCATCGCAAGGCCGCAGAGCAAGAGAAGAGGAACGAGGCGCATCATTACCACAAGATAAGGCCTTCTTTTTATGTCATCATCAACGAGTTAGTGTGAGGACATAGATATCCCGAATTGACATCATTGGAGTTCAGGGGGGAAGGGGGTAGCAAAATCAAGGTGCTTTCACCTGTAGACCGCAGGGTTTCCTTCTCTGCACACTCCGTCAATATGTGGAAGGGGGAGACTGAGCAACTGGACCTTTCTTGTTCAGCTCTCGCCCTGGGGCATCAGTCCAAAAGCAAAAAAATATGACGTTGGGCTCGAGCTTCACGCACTAGGATTTCTCTGAAGTGATGAGCCCAAGCAGGGAGTAGGTTGCTGTCCTCTCTCCTTGGTTGAAGAAAAGGTAGACATCCCACCGGACATGGGAGGTTACCTCTGGTGATGGAAATGATGGAGCAAGCAGTTGTCAACAGGAAGAGCAGCATGGAGAAGTGCTCACATCCACCGCAAACACTAGCGTTCATGGGAGGTTGATGTTGGGGTGAATTGCCCACGGCTTCACAAGTAAAGTGGACTTTACACCTTGGTCGAATTTGTAAAGCCTCCTTGACCAAATCGGGGTTGAGGGTGTTCGGCTTCTGTCCTGCTGGGTTCACATGTAAAGTGGGTTCGACGCTCGTGTCCAAAGGGGGGCACGCAATTTGACCTTCTCATAAAATCAGACTTTTTGACAAAACAGTTGGCAATTGAAAAAGTACCACAGACATTGCTGAATGGAAAAGTCATTGTTGGTTGTCGTTTGTCTTCTTTTTCCTTGTTTTGCATGTGCACAAAAACCACTGGATCGAGGCATTCACAAACGAAAAACGGGAGGGGTTGCAGTCATGTTGGGAGGGGCTTTTTCGTCTGAAAGCAATACGAAAAACCGGGGTCAGCGAGACCGTTGTTGTCGGGAGGTATTGTCATTAAGTTCGGGCACGGCAAAAGAAATTCCGACGTTTGATCAGGGCGAACGGGAATTATTGGCTTTGAGTTTGACCCCGAAATTCGTAGAGCTTCAAAGCCAAGAAAACAACCGAAAATTGGCAGGCATGGCCATTTTCAGCCTTGAAAAAAAAGGAGCCATCTCGCTGATCCAGAATCCTTCTTTGAGGTGTGACCGTGCGCTGATATTTGGTGTCCAAGCATTGCCGGACGCTCCAGCTGATGGATTTGCAGTTGCAGGCTTGTTGATTGGAGTTGTAGCCCTCTTTACTCCGGGATTGAGTTTGCTTGGAATTGTACTTTCTGCCATTGGTTTAACTCGAACCGATTCCGGTTTGCGAAAAGGAAGACAGGCAGCTTTGGTCGGTCTCATTTTTAGTTTACTGTCAGCAGCAATCTTCTTATTGCTTTCTTCTCTCACCCTCGGTTGGAGTGGTTGACACTTTTCAAGAACCTTCTTTATTTCAGCCAATCTCGATACGAGGCAAGAAGGTTTGGAGGTCGTAGGCCTGCATTCTTGATGCTGTCACTTGGACTTTACATGCTGAGTGAATTTGTAAAATCTAATTGACCAAATCGGGGTTTAGGGTGTTCGGCTTCTGTCTTACTTGGTCACATACAGGCTCCATGTGGTTGATGCAGGGGAAATGTAGTCCACGGTAATTTGCGACATGCTAAGACGCTTTTCAATAATTCTGATCTCAGGTGCATGCTTGTTGCCCACCCTCCACGTGAATGGGCAACAACACATTCATTTGGCCGGCACGATGCCAACTGTGGATTTGGGAGTGAGCCTTGGTGAAGGCTGGTATCTCGAGAATTATTCATTTGCCAGCATTCTCCCATTCGAACAATCTCGCCCGTCGTTCTCGCAAGTTCAAACCATGCAGGACTATGGTCCAGGCGCAGAACGCGGGGAGTTTCGCAGTGTGCGGGCGTTGGTCTTTGCTTACACGGAATTTGATTTGACGCGCACCTTGAGTGAGACGTGGTCGGTCACAGGGAGTTACACGCATGAATGGGTGCCGATGACGAGTGCTTTAGTTTGGACACCACAGCGTTACACGCGTGACGAGCACCGCGTTTGGTTGCAGGCGAAGCGGATGCATCAGGGAGAGCGTCTGTTGTGGTGGTCGAGGACGCGTTGGGATCAGAGGATGATTGAGAATGACCCCTTTCATTGGGACCAAGATGATTGGTCATGGCGCCCCCGTGTCCGTCAACAATTCGGGGCTTCCTGGCCCCTGGGCATGGCCTTCCTGACGGCAAGTGCAGAGGTCTTCTTAGAAGCGTGGGATGGCGCCGACCTCACACAAGGAGCGGACCGGTTCAGAGAGTCATGGACGTCTCTGCAATTCAGCCGTCAGTTCAACGAAGGTGTGAAATGGGAAGTTGGTCCACTTTTGGTGAGCTGGAAGCAGTTGGATGCGAATGGCAGCCTGGGCTGGGCCCATTATTGGTACTTGCAAACCACGGCCTTCATCAACCTGACTCGGTCTTGATGTTGGAGCGTTGACCTTCGACACCTGAAGAGATACAGAGACCGCAATGAGAATCTGTGTCCTCAAAGGGTGAATCCCTAGGGATTCGATTCTCCCTTCTCAGAGGTCAAGCCTACTTGACCAAATCG
>DKNS01000070.1:3796-7413 GCA_002469765.1 Flavobacteriales bacterium UBA7382
CCTACTTGACCAAATCGGGGTTGAAGGTGTTCGGCTTCTGTCCTGCTGGGTCCACAAGTAAAGTGGGCTTGATGTTTGGGAATAGGGGAGTGGAGTTGGAATATGTATCTTGAGGGTTGAAAACCAACCAAATGAAACACGTCTTGACCCTCCTTGCCTTTGCCTTGATGTCAAGTGGGCTTGCCCAGATCCCTGAATACGTCCCACTTGACGGATTAGTTGCTTGGTATCCTTTCAACGGGAATGCAGAGGACGAAAGTACATTTGGCAATGAAGCCATGGTTGTTGGGGCACATCTCACCGACGACAGATTTGGGATTGCCGATCATGCATACCATTTTGATGGAGACGACCATATCGAGTCACCACACAAGCCTTGGTTAAACTTTGCCGATTCGAGTTACACTTTGGCAGGTTGGGGGCGTAAATCAGAAGGCAATGATCATGCTCATTTTATAACGAAGATTGGACCTCAGGGAGAGTTTGGATCGTATTTGAGATTTGCACCTGACAACCAAGTTGAAATAGGGGAAGGTGGTCCCCAATGGGGCAACAGTGCGTTTTGTTCTGGGTTTGATTTGTCCTCGGAGTGGGTCCATCTCGTTGGTGTTAAAGACCTCACTGCAGGCGAGATGAAGCTGTTTTTAAACGGCGTCGAAGTCTGCTCCAGCCCTTTGCAGTCCTTGAATTTGTCAGCGTCAAATACAGGGCAGCTATACATTGGCTGTGAAGAGCCTTACATCTACTTGCCTTCTGGACCTCAGTACTTCTATGGGGATTTAGATGATCTCGGGATTTGGGATAGAGTTTTGTCCAGTGAAGAAATTCTGGCATTATATCATGCCCCTGCACCTACGTTTGGCTGCACCGATCCATTCGCATCGAACTACAACTTGGGCGAAGGCGCTTGCACGTATTGCGAGAGCACGACCGAGTTGAACAGTTTTCCAGAGGAGGAATTTACGATTGGTTCTGGGTTGTCGAATGACCACATGAATGTGGGCATTGATTGGTGCAATGGCATCACGACTTCGTTGGGTGTGTTGGAGCGCTACGTGGGCAACGTGGAGCCAGAAACGGGCAACTTGACGAACTACCAAGTGAACACTGGTTTTGCGGATGTGCCAGAGGGTGCTGAAGCTGGAGCCCGTTGGAACTACCTGTTGAGCGTGAACTTGGGCGAGCACGTCTTTGAAGATGTTGATGTGAAATTTGGATTGGACTTTGATCCAGCCGACGACTTCAACGGCGAAGACCTTGAAGGCTCTTACACGATTTTCGGTTCATTCTCTGAGGCGTTCCCGTTGGTGGAGACGGAGACTGGCATCGATTACTCCCAGCAGGGCACCTTCCAGGATAGCCAGAACTTCGACTTCGGTTTTTGGTCACAACTCGCGGAAGGCGCAGATGTGGACTTTGACCCCAATGACGTGGGTGTGTACAACCTTGGTGTGTACGTGCACTCGTTGGAGGGTGCGTTGTTGGCCTCGTCAGAAATCAGCGTGGAGACCTTGGCTGACGAAGTGTATGGTTGCACGATTTTTTTGGCGTGTAACTACAATCCTGAGGCCACGATTAACGATTCTTCTTGCGACTTCACCGGATGCTTGGTGTTTGGATGCAACGATGTGAGCGCCTGCAACTTCGACCCCGAAGTCAACGTCAATGACGGAACATGTGTTTACGCGCAAGCGCCTTACGATTGCGATGATTTTTGCGTTTTGGCTTTGCCTGACACTGTTGTTCAATGCTTCAACTCAAGCACCCAGATTGAGTCGGGAGTGCAGCGCGGAACCTTTTTCGATGGCGTGGACGATTGGATTTTGACATCCGAGAGTGGCGTGACAGGTATGAATCCCATGTCAGTGAGTTTTTGGGCCCTCACAGACCACAATGGTGCCATGGACATTTTTACGCAGGCCACCGACGATGACAGCTGGGCAGACATTCGATTTGGGATGAACACGCCCCAATGCGGTTTGGTCGGACCCTCTTTCAAGAGCCCCTCCCATTTCGCCACATTCCCTTTTCCTGTGGACAATCGCAATTGGCACCACTACGTGTACGTCCTGGGTGATGGCTCCATGAGCTTCTCGAATATGAAAATCTATGTCGATGGTGAGTTGCATCCCGCTTCAACAGGAGAGGATTTTTGTGGACACAATTGGGGTGGGTGGACTTACGATGCGGCAGACGTCCCCATTCGTTTGGGAGTTGGTCTTCCCTTGGGAGGATTCTATTCTGGATATTTGGACGACATGGCCTTGTGGTCCAAAGCGCTGGCCCAGGACGAGGTTGTCGAAATCATGGACAATGACGCCACGGTGGTGTCGGATGATTTGGTCAGTTTTTGGCCTTTGGATCAGTTGGAAGATGGGTTCTTTTTGGATGTTGTTGGAGCTAACCATGGCGCCCCTGTTGGAGGGATTGGCACGGAAGCACCGTTCCCACAAGGTGTGGTTACCTGGTTCAATGGAAGTCAAATGCCCAACCTTGTGGTCACGCCAAATCAAACCACAGCCTACGGCATTCAGAGCACCCTAGAATCTGGTCAAGTATGTGTGGACACCACGGTGGTTGAGGTGATTGATTTTGAATTTACCGACCTCAATGGCAATGGGGTTTGTGACCAGTTGGAAAGCGAGGGGTGCATGGACCCAACCGCATGCAATTTCAGTGAATTTACAATTACCGACGATGGTTCGTGCGAATTCTCGTGTTGTCCTGGCCCCGGGTGTTGCAGCTTACCCAACGTGTGGGACCCCACAACTCAAATGTGCATCAGTACAGCTGCAAGTTGCGGCGCCAACACAGTTTGGGATGAATTGCTGGGTGAATGTGTGGGCGACATTACACCATCCAGCGCTTGCGGACCGGGAACCTATTGGGACGATGAGGGGCAAGAGTGCATCATCATGGTGCCATCTGACACCGATTTTGATGGGTGTGTGAGTATGCCTGATTTGCTCGATCTGCTTACTGTGTTTGGGACATGTACGGAGGTTGAGCCAGAATTGGGAGACTGGTCGTGTGGTGATCCACTTGAGTATCGGGGCTACGATTACGCGACAGTCCAAATTGGTGATCGATGCTGGTTCGCTGAAAATTTAAGGACTTCCTCGTACCGAAATGGTGAACAGCTGCTTGGTGGCCTGAGTGATGAACAATGGTCAAACGCCACGGAAGGAGCGCAGTGTGCGTTTGCAGATAACGAAGCAAACGTTCCCATTACAGGTCGATTGTACAATTACATCGCAGTCGTTGACGACAGGGGGGTATGTCCTTCGGGATGGCATGTTCCAGTTGATGCCGAATGGGTCCATATGGCGAACTCTCTTGGCGGTGTTGAAGTGGCCGGTTTGGCTATGAAGAATTCAGAGTCAGATTACCCCAGTTGGGATGGGACAAATTCCAGTGGATTTTCTGGAGCGCCAGGAGGTAAAAGAGAAATGAATGGAGTCTTCGGTGGTGGGAGTGTAGGTTATTGGTGGACATCAACTCCACTAGGTTGTGGTGGTTGGCATAGGAATTTGCATCTTGGAAATGATGCCTTGACTCTTTCCAGCTACTGTGATGTTGTTGGCTTTTCAGTCCGCTGCATCCAAGACTCCGAGTAA
>DKNS01000146.1 GCA_002469765.1 Flavobacteriales bacterium UBA7382
CAAGAAACCATGACCATGACCCAAGCTGAATTCCAGGCCACTGTTCAAGAAGGTCTTCCAAGAATCTTGCCACCTGCCAGCGAGCGCAACCCAGAATGGAGCCACGCTCCGGCGCGCAAAGAGATCTTGACGGCCAAGGAAAAGGAGCTCGCGCTGCGCAATGCGTTGCGTTATTTCCCAGCACACCAACACGCTGAACTCGCCCCTGAATTTGCCCAAGAGCTCAAGGACTATGGACGCATTTACATGTACCGTCTGCGTCCTGCGCACGACATGAAGGCGCACCCCATCGAATGGTACCCGGCGAGGTGCCGTCAGGCCGCCTCGGTCATGTTGATGATCCAGAACAACCTCGACCCAGCTGTGGCCCAACATCCTGAGGAACTCATCACGTACGGCGGAAACGGGGCGGTGTTCCAGAATTGGGCGCAGTACCGATTGGCCATGAAGTACTTAAGTGAAATGGACGAAGACCAAACCCTGGTCATGTACTCTGGCCACCCGCTCGGATTGTTCCCATCCAACAAGGAGGCCCCTCGCGTGGTGGTGACCAACGGCATGGTCATCCCCAACTACAGCCAACCCGATGACTTGGAGCGCATGAATGCATTGGGCGTCAGCCAGTACGGCCAAATGACTGCGGGGTCTTACATGTACATCGGCCCCCAAGGGATTGTGCACGGCACCACGATCACGGTGTTGAATGCTGGCCGCATGATCGACAAGAAGCGCGGCGTCAAGGGAACCACCGACGGTTTGGCAGGCAAATTGTTCGTCACGGCAGGATTGGGTGGCATGAGCGGCGCCCAACCCAAAGCGGCGAACATCGCGGGCTGTGTGTCTGTGACCGCCGAAGTCAATCCTGCTGCGGCCTACAAACGCCATGAGCAAGGCTGGGTGGACCACGTGATCACCGACTTGGACGAGCTGACCGCCAAAGTCCAAGGGGCTCGCGAAGCGAAGCGCGCCGAGTCCTTTGCCTACCTAGGCAACGTGGTTGACGTGTGGGAGAAGTTCGACGAAGAGAACGTCCTCGTGGACATGGGGTCAGACCAAACGTCCCTGCACAACCCTTGGGCGGGAGGCTATTACCCCGCAGGCCTGTCGTTTGAGGGCGCGAATGCGATGATGGCAGAAGACCCGGACACGTTCCGGACGTACGTGCAAGACTCGCTCAAGCGGCACGCTGCGGCGGTGAACAAGCACACCGCACGCGGGACGTACTTCTTCGATTACGGCAATGCCTTTTTGCTCGAAGCGAGCCGGGCTGGTGCCGACATTTTGGCGGAAGACGGCGACGGGTTCCGCTACCCCTCATACGTCCAGGACATCATGGGCCCCATGTGCTTCGACTACGGCTTTGGGCCATTCCGATGGGTGTGCTGCAGCGGCGACTCCACAGACCTCGACGCCACCGACGCGATTGCCGCCGAGGTGTTGGAGCGTTTGATGGTTGATGCCCCGGGGGACATCCAGCAACAGATGCAAGACAACCTGCGCTGGATTCGGGAGGCCAAGGCCAACAAACTCGTGGTGGGGTCTCAGGCGCGCATCTTGTACGCCGACGCACAGGGCCGTGCGGAAATCGCCTCAGCCTTCAACGACGCCATCAAGGACGGCCGCCTGAAAGGACCGGTCGTGCTCGGCCGGGACCACCACGATGTGAGCGGCACGGACAGCCCGTACCGCGAGACATCCAACATCTACGATGGCTCGGCATTCACCGCGGACATGGCGGTCCAAAACTTCGTCGGTGACGGTTTCCGCGGCGCGACATGGATCAGCTTGCACAATGGCGGCGGCGTCGGATGGGGTGAGGTGATGAACGGTGGATTTGGCATGCTCATCGACGGAAGTGAAGACAGCGAACGCCGCCTGCGTTCCATGCTGCACTGGGACGTCAACAACGGCATTGCGCGTCGGAGTTGGGCCAGAAACAAAGGCGCCCAGTGGGCCATTGACCGAGCCATGGAAATGGAGCCTCGCCTGAAGGTGACACGGGCCAACCACGCGGACGACGACCTCATCGCTGACGCGCTGTCATGAGTGTGTTCGAGGTGCGCGAACGGACTTTGGGCCGAGACGGCCTGGTGGGGCTGCTGTCGGTCTGCGATTTGGACCTTGAGTGACCGGAGAGGAAACCGAGGAAACGTTTTGCACTTTTTTCGTTTCCTGTGCATGCATTGGGTTGTAGTTTTGCCGCCGCATGTCGCAGAACAACCCTTCTCACGTTGCTGAAAATGACGCCGCCCTGGACGAGCGCGGCTTGGAGTTAAGGGACCGGTGTGCCGCGCTGTTTGGGCGTTTTGGCATCAAAGCCCTCAGCATGGACGACCTCGCCGGCCAGCTCGCATGCAGCAAGAAGACTCTGTACAAGTACTTTTCGGACAAGCGCGACTTGGTGTCGAAAGCCCTTCATGGTCACCTCGACGGCCTTGAGGCCCAAATGGCGGAGGTCATGCACGGAGAAGGGAACGCCATTGACCTGGCATTGCGGGAGATGGAGAACAAGCACCAAATGTTGGCGGCCATCAACTCCACCGTGTTGTTCGATTTGAAGAAGTATTACCCCAAGGTGTTTGAGGCCACCCACGCACGTCGAAAGAACATGGTGCGCCGTGTGGTGGTGCACAATGTGACCCGCGGGATGGAACAGGGCATGTATCGCGCGGACTTGAATGTGGAGGCGGTGGCGGACCTGCACCTCGCCTTGGTGGAGGACATGGTCCGTCAGGCGGAGAACGGAACCCTTGCGCGCCCTCTGGCCGAACATTTCAAAGCCCTCTTCACTTACCACATCCGCGGCATCGCAAGCGCCGAAGGCGTGGCCTACCTCGAAACCCAACGACTTTCATGATGACACGAATTTTCTCTCAAAGCGCCGCGGCCGTCGCGCTGTGTTGCAGCATCTCCCAAGGTGCCATGGCACAACTGTCGTTGAGCTTGGAACAGGCCCAAACGCTGGGCGTGGAACAAGCGTACGCCATGCAGCGCGTCCGGATCGACGTGGAGGTCGCACGCCGGAACGTCAAGGAGTTGCTGGCCACAGGCCTGCCCCAAGTCAACACGTCGTTTGATTTCAGCCATTTCTTGGACATCCCGACCCAAGTCGCGCCAGCGGACGCCTTCGGCTTTCCTCCCTACCTCATTGATTTTCTTGGAGACGTGTCGTCTGAAACACAGGTTCCGCTGAATGCGCCGCCGCCGGAGCCCATCAGTGAATTCCAGTTTGGAACGACCCAAACCATGACCGTTGGCGTCAACGCTTCTCAATTGTTGTTCAGTGGCAGTTATTTGGTGGGTGTGAAAGCAGCCAAGGTGTTGGCCGATGCCAAGGCCCTTGCCGTGGACGCCACCGAAGTGGAAACCCGGCGGGTGGTCGCGGACGCCTATGTCACGGCCTTGGCCGCTGTGGCCAATGTGGAAACGTTGGATCGCGCTCTGTCGCTTGTGACTTCCTCAGAACAGGAACTTCGGGTCCTTGCTGACGAAGGTTTTGTTGAAACGGTGGATGCCGATCAGTTGACGCTGACACGTCAATCCCTCGAGCAGCAGAGGCAAACCGCAGAACTCCAGGCGGCATTTTCCAAGAAGCTGTTGCTGTTTCAGTGTGGATTGGACGTCAATGAGCCTGTGATGTTGACCGACAATTTGGCGGCTTTGACCTCAGTTGCGGTGCCTGAAGCGGTTTCTTCTGACTTGAACCTCGATGCCAATCCCGTCCTTGAGGAGCAACGCAACTACCTCGCTTTGGCCGAACTCGATGTGTTGAATCGCCGCGCAGAGGGACTGCCTCAAGTGGCGGCATTTTATTCCAACAGCGCACAGGCTTTCCGTGACCCGGATTTCCCTGCCTTGGAAGAGGACGGCAAATGGTACCCCTCTCAGATTGTGGGGGTGTCGGTGAACATGCCCATTTGGACGAGTTTTGGAGGCCGTCAGCGCGTGGAGAAAGCCAAGCTGGCGGTGCTGACCGCGGAGTCGGGCCTTGCGCAAATGGAATCGGCAGCACGCTTGGAATTTGACAATGCGCGCGCGACGTTCCTTGACGCCCAAACGTCGCTCACGAACGCGAAGCAGCAGCGCGATTTGGCTTCGCGCATCCTCACACGCATTGAACTCGGACACAAAGAAGGCGTCCGCAGCAGCTTTGAACTCAACACCGCCCAAAACCAACTCCTCGAAGCCGAGGGCAACCTGATTGGCGCGCAACTCGCTTGGCTCACCGCACAGCAGCGCCTCATCGCATCCAATCCACGACCATGAAGAAGATTTTAAAATCCCTCGGCCTTGTGGCCGTGTCGACCGCATTGCTCGTGCGTTGCGGCGCGCCTGCGGAGTCCGAAACCGCATCCCCTAAGACGACCAATGCGCGGTTGACGCGCGTGGGTGTCCAAACCTTGGAGGCCGCGCCTTTCTCTCACTCGTTTGCGGTGCAGGGCAATGTCCAAACGGACCGCATTGCCAACGTCCTTGCGGCCTTCCCGGGCGTGGTGCGCGAAGTGCTGGTGGAAGAAGGCACCAAGGTGAACGAAGGCACGGCGTTGGTGCGCATCGACACCGATGTGCTGGCCAAGCAGCGCGCGGAGCTGGTGACCCAGTTGGAGTTGGCCCAAACCCTCTTCGAACGGCAAGAGCGCCTTTGGGAGAAGGAGATCGGTGCTGAGGTGGATTACCTCCAAGCCCAAACCGGACTCGAAGCGTTGAAGCGCAGCCTGGCCACCCTCGATGAGCAAATCGACCAAGCGGTCATTCGCGCGCCTTTCAATGGCGTGTTGGATCGGGTGTTTGTCAACGTCGGAGAGATGGCGGCGCCCCCCATGCCGGTGGTGCGTGTGGTGGACTTGAGCGACTTGTACATCCGCGCGTCGGTCAGCGACCACTATGCCGGTTCTGTGAGTGCCGGCCAACCTGTGCGTGTCGAAGCACGCGGTCTCGAGCCCATTGAAAGTCAGGTTCGTCGCGTGGGTCAATTCATCGAGGCGGCCAACCGCACGATTGACTTGACTGTGGATTTGCCGGCAGGCACCCGCGCCTTGCCCAACATGGTGGCCACCGTGCACATCACGGACCTCGCGTTGGACAGCGCCGTCGCCTTGCCTTCGGCCCTCGTGCAGCAAGATGCCAACGGCCAAGAATACGTCTACGTGGTGCGTGGCGACCAAGCGAAAAAGCAACCCATTGAAACCGGCGTGGTGTCGGACGGCATGCTCCTCATTGAGCAAGGCTTGAAGCCCGGCGACCGCGTCATTGACCGCGGCGCCGCGCGCGTGGTAAACGGCGAGCGTGTGACCTTGATTGAATCTTGATTGGCAAGCCATGAGTGAAACAACCCCCCAGACCCCTCAAGGCGGAGGAAAGCTGCGTGAGTTTGGGCTGACGACGCTGAGCATCCAAAATAAGACGACCGTCTTCGTTCTCATTGCAATTATCACCCTGTCTGGCATCAGCAGCTACCTCACGGTTCCCAAAGAAGCGTTTCCTGAAATTGTCGTGCCCGAGATTTTCGTCAGCACCGCCTACCCGGGAAACAGCCCTGTTAATATGGAGAAGCTGATTACAAGGCCCTTAGAGAAAGAGATCAACACCATCTCAGGCATCGATGAGATCACTTCCACCAGCGTGCAGGGATTCAGCGCGATTGATGTTAAGTTCAACTTCGACGTCACCCCCACGGAGGCGTTGAGGAAGGTGAAGGATGCGGTAGACAAGGCCAAGGCAGACCCCGACTTCCCGACGGACATTCCCGCTGACCCCAGCGTCATGGAGCTCAACTTCAGCGAGCTCATGCCGGTGATGAACATC
>DKNS01000007.1 GCA_002469765.1 Flavobacteriales bacterium UBA7382
CGCCAACATCGACAGCAAGCGTGTATTTGGCATGGCTGGCATCCTCGATACGGCGCGCTACCGCGCTTTCCTCGCGGAGGAGTTGAATGTAAGTCCCAAGGACATCCAGGCGGTATTGATGGGGGGGCATGGAGACACCATGGTGCCGCTCCCCCGTTACACCACGGTCGGAGGCATTCCTGTCACAGAGATGATCGACACAGACAAGCTCGATGCGATTGTGGAGCGCACCAAGAAGGGAGGGGGTGAGATTGTCAACCTGTTGGGCACCTCGGCTTGGTACGCACCTGGTGCGGCCGCAGCCCAAATGGTGGAAGCCATCGTACGTGACCAGCGCCGTGTCTTCCCTTGCTGCGCTTGGTTGCAGGGCGAGTACGGCGTGAACGACTTGTACCTCGGCGTTCCCGTGATTCTTGGCAAGAACGGCATTGAGAAGATCATCGAGCTCGACTTGAACGACGACGAGAAGGAATTGCTCCGCACCAGCGAGGCTGCTGTGCGCGACGTGAAAGGTGTGTTGGACCGCCTCAGCCTCTGATTCAGCCCGGCAACTTCATCCATGTCAAAGGAGCTCCTTCGGGGGCTCCTTTGTCGTTGGTCCAAACCAACACGTACACCCCGGCTTCCCAACCTTGGGTGCCCAGATGTCCCGAACTCATCCCGGCGACGGACTGACGGTGCACCAACTGACCATGGATGCTCCACACTTGAAGTTCTCCACCCACCATGCGGTCAGTGGCCCACTGAACCACCTCTTGTCCGGGGTTGGGCATGACGCTCGGGGTGAACGACGACTCGGCGCTCTCGGAGAGCGATTCTGTGGAGCCTTCGCTGCCTTGGAAGGCCAAGACCCCACCATTTTGGATGCCCACCAACCCGTCCAGGAGGCCGTCTTGGTTGAGGTCGGCGAACGCCGCCGCCGCCCGGAACCCAGGCTGAAGGTTGAAGACATTGTCGTCGACTTCGACCAAATCGGCGTCCCAATCGCCAGAAAACAACCCGAAGTCCTGGACACGTCCCACTTCGTTGGCCACAAAGACACGCACACCCTCTGCCGTCTCCGTCAAAGCGGGGACGCAATATCCGTTGATGCCGAGCAGGTTGTCCACGAGCAGACCGCCCCAAGTTTCCCCGTGGATGGGGGAGGAGTAAACGGACCAAGCGCCAAGTGCATCTTGTTCAACCAGTGTGAGAGTCCCATTTTTTTCACCCACCACCAAGTCCAAATCGCCGTCGCCGTCCATATCCAGAAGCTGGGGGGTTGCAAACTGCCCGACGTCGATGGCGTTGCCGGTGTTGACATCAGGAATGGACAAGGCTGCGAGCACAAAGCTTGGCCATTCGTACGCCTCGGCGACGTTGTCAAAGCGGTGGAGCAGTCCAAGTTCATCTCCCACGATGACGTCAAGGTCTCCGTCTCCATCCAAGTCGCCGAAGGCGGGGTAAGCGCTCTCTATTTGGAAGGTCGACAATGGGATCCAATCGTCGTTCACTTTGTCAAAGCGGGGTTCATCGGGGGAGCCGACGTTTCGGTAGGACGCCACGAAGGCTGGAGTTTGATTGATGCCTTCGTGCCGCTCTTTGTTGGCAACAGCCAAGTCGAGCAACCCGTCTCCGTCAAAATCGGAAAGCACAGGGTAGGCCCCGCGCCCCATGTCGATCATGTCCCGCTGGAGGTAGGTGCTGTCCTGAAACGCCCAGAGTGGTGCGTCCTCGGACCCGGTGTTCTTGAACCAGTGAACCCCCGCGTCGTCATTGGTTTCGAGGGGTGTGTTGGGAGAAAACACCAAATCTTTGATTCCGTCGAGGTCCACGTCAAGGTGGAAGGCAGCAGGAAAGCGCGGCAGGTTCACCGCTTGGTCACCCCAAAGGTTGGCAGGGAATTGGGTGTCCAGAAACGCTGCGCTGTCCAGCCCTGCGCTTGAGAATTCCATGACCACCCCGATCGTCGAGGAGTAGGTTACGTCGCTGACCAACAAGTCCACGGGGCCGCCCGCTTCGAGTTGAAGGGAGGTCAAGGCACCTCCTGCGTGAAGCCCAGTCCTGTCGACCTGGGATGCGATGATACCGGGCTCTGCCACGTTGAATGCGCACTCAAAATCGTCGCCTATGAAAAGGACATTGTTTTCGGCAGCTTCTTCCAGCATGCCATAGCAACGGTTGGTGCAGGCGAGTTCGAGTCCACAAGGAGATTGACCTTGAAAACGGTACAAGGTGGTCGCGGTTTCTGTGAAGGTGATGATGTCGAGGTCCCCGTCGTCATCGAGGTCCGAGATGGCAGGCAAATCCATGCCGATGCAGATGACAGGAAGGTCGCTTGCCCCACTGCCAAAGTCAAAGCTTGCAGTCAAGTCGATGGGTGCCGTGCTGAATGTGGGAGCGTCTCCTGGCACGGTTGTGTTTTCAAACACCCGGATTCCGTTCATGTGGCTGGTGAAAATGTCCGCTTTGCCATCGCAATTGTAATCGCGGAGAAGGCACCAATCCACCATGCTTGGAAACCCCGAAGTCCAATCCCAATTCACGGTCAAATCTCCATTGTCAAGACGCTCAAACACAAGGATTCTACTGCCATCTCGGTCAAACGCGATCAGGTCTTTGTCCCCATCCAAGTCGGCGTCAAAAGGGGACCATTGAGGGGCGGTCAAGCCCCCGGCCCAAGCATGGGCGAGCGTATCGGTGCCATGCATCACCTTCCATGCCGCCACAGTCCAGGCGCCAGGGGTGGATTGTGCCCATCCTGTTTGGGCAATGACAAAGCCCAAGAACAGGGTCGAAAGGACAGAAAAGGAGCGCATGGGTACGTTTTGTATTTGAACCGCCAGAGCGGTGCCAAGGTTGCTTGGGTCACCTCAAGAACGAGGGAATCATCACCACATCGTCCAAGGCGAGCACGGTGCCGTTGGAGGTGATCACGTTGCCGCTTCGCACCCTCGCGTCGTTGATCGTGATGCCACCGCGAACACTGACCG
>DKNS01000022.1 GCA_002469765.1 Flavobacteriales bacterium UBA7382
AGCAACAACAAATATATTCGAGCCTAAGGCCTCTCTTGTCTGAACTTCCACACGGAGGGGGGAGTATTCTTCAGAGACTGGTTGTAAATGGCCGTAAAAACTTGGAGGGTACTTCTCCAAGTATGCCATAGGGAATAACAACCAACAGAACATTAAAGCACTGAAATTGACTCGTCCTGCTTTTTCGATGTCAGCAGTCAAGTCCTCATAGCCATCTTTTTCAATCCTCACATCCAACAAACTTCTACTGGGTTCGGCATCCCTATGACGCACTGGTGTTTCACCTATGTACTCTCCGTTCGTAAAGACATTTGCTCCACTTGGATACGAAGAAATGAGAATGCCACTGGAACACGAGGGCAGAAGAATCAAAAGAACGAGCAAGCAAGCGACTGGTTGTTTGCGATTGGTTAGAATGGTCATCGTCCCCGGACAACCAACTATTGTGCCAATTTATCAAATTTTTTCTCCATGCAGTCCTCTACCAAAAGCCATTTTACGTGCGGACCCAGCAGGACAGAAGCCGAACACCATCAACCCCGATTTGGTCAAGTGATTACCTGAGAATCTGAATCGTCTCCGTGCGTTTTGCTTTTGAAGACATGACTTCCACGACGTAAAAGCCCTCGGGAACGCCTGAGACATCGATCACCGAATTCTGCACTGACTTCAACAGAGTTCGCCCGGACATGTCGATGATTTTCAACCATTCAAACTCACCACGGACATTGAGATAGTCCCTTGCAGGCACCGGAAACACCAGAGTGGGAATGACTGGGATGGTGGAGATTAATAGGTTGGCATCAATGGGCTGCCAGAATTGCAGCCCGGCGTCCCACACTTGGGTCAAACAACAACTCAGCGTATCACCTGGGCAGGAGAAATTGCTGACGTCCACGTATTCGATGCAAGTCGTGATGGTGTCCATCTCAATGGCGTTGAAGGCAAGGTGCGTGCAAGGCCCTCCAAAACAACTGTCCTCGCCCAGCAAAAGTCCTCCCGCATGAGTACTGACATACAAAGGTGCCATTGGAGGAAGGCCATTGCCTGTTGTAGGTATGGCAACCTCGATCTCAGTTTGCGAGCCAATGGTGTACACGAAGTCACACAGAGGCTCCTCAATTTGAGCACTGGTCTGTCCGGCCGAAAGCCCCTCACCAATTTCTAAAGCATACCCCACATCGTGCAAAAAGATGGTGTCATTGCCCGCGGAAACTTCCAAGGAAATCCATCCAAGTTGACTTTCTCCCGCGACATGGATGTTGAGTCCGAGGTACTTCAAGCCTTCCCCAGTAAAAAGTCCGCCTCCGCCCACATCCGTTCCGAGAACGGCATAACCCTCAGAATATGGCTCGGCCACACCATCGCCACAGCCCAGTGCATCGGGGTATCCAAACGTGGAGTTGTCCATCACAGAGGAACCTCCCATTGAATTGACCCTGGCGGCAGTTGCCATCTCCGTCAAGGTGTAAATCTCAAAGGTGTAATCATCCGAGTTGTCCCCATTGACATCAATGGAAAAAGAATTTGATTCGAGGGTTACTGTTTGGTCAATCGAATAGGTACTGATTTGCGCTTGACAAAACGCATGCATTTGACACATGGCAAGGCCAATCACAAAACGCGAACAAGTCGTAAAAGGATTCATGCGTCGAAGATGACTCAATCAAATGACATGAACTTCACGACTGTAGGTGAACTTATCGATTTACGTGTGGTGTGGACCCCGCAGGAAAGAACCCAAACACCATCAACCCCACATTGGTCTCCAGGTACGTCTGTTTCCCTTGACCAAAAACACCTGACATCAGGGTGAACGCAAAAAGAGCAGAGTAGACGTATTTCATCTGGTTGGTTTTCTCCCCTTAAAAATAGCTATTCGAATGCCACACTCATGCCCTCAAACGTAAAGCCTACTTGACCAAATAAAAGTATTTCAATCAAGGTCAAGCAACGCGGAACCTCACAAGTAGCTCAACCATGCTTTCTCCGGATGGTTCCTCTTGTACACCATCCACCAACGCGAGGGGCCATAAAGAAGTACGACAATCATTGCCCAAATTAGATAAACTCCAAGGAGTGAGAATCCGTATCCGGTGAGGCTGTCATCCATGGTGACAAATTCATCCAAAAACATCGCATCCCAACCAAACCCCTGGTATGCCGCAACAAGAATGGCAAGGAGGTGAATCGCCAAAAGGTGAGCGAGGTAAAAGAAGAAGGGAACCTTGCCGAAGACCATCAACCACGTCGCGAATCGGTTTTGCAAACCTTCAAATTGGGTAAGAATCAACATCGACGGACCGAGGGTCATGGCGAGGTAAGCCAGCGAGGGCGGATATTTTGCAGGATTGAAAAAATCGACAATTGTGCCCGACAACGTGGGCTGCATCTCCCAAAAGTTTGAATTGCCGTATCCACTACACAACCGCACAACCACAAATCCAACCGTCAAGGCCAATCCCCAGAACTTCAGCCACCCCAGTCTCACATCCACAGGCAAAGACAAGCAACTCCTTCCCAAAACCATCCCCGCCCACATTACCCCTAACCAAGGAAACAACGGGTAGGCAACGGCAACTCTACCAAATCCAAATTCAAAGGCCCATTGCCTATGAAGCAAGGCATGGAGCACAGATGGGTTCTCAGGATTAACATGGTCAAATGCATGATGCCCCAGTATGATGGCAAATGCCAACCCCAGCAAAACGAGAGAGTCAAGCTTCAACACAAAGGATGAACAAATCATGGCCAGACCAATGACCCAGATCAC
Organism: Flavobacteriales bacterium UBA7382; assembly: GCA_002469765.1. Lineage (GTDB taxonomy): Bacteria > Bacteroidota > Bacteroidia > Flavobacteriales_D > Sanyastnellaceae > UBA11663. The sequence continues at coordinate 2,774 of DKNS01000022.1, forward strand.
ACCCAAAATCAAAAGGTCGAAATCCAAATCAAAGAGCCAGAGAAAACTGACGATGAACGCATCGCAAAACATCAGCCATACTCCCCGAGAAAGGAGAAACTTCTGCGTCTCAGCCATTGATTTTCTCGACGCAATGAAAGCAATGGATGCACCAGAAAGAAACACAAACGTCGGTGCACAAAAATGCGTAATCCACCGGGTAAAAAACACAGGGACATTGCTGAGCATAGGATCGTCTGGGGCGAAGACGTGAACATCCAAATGAAAGAAATCACGAACATGGTCCAACACCATGATGACCATCACGAGGCCTTTTAAAATGTCCAGAGATTCAAAGCGAGGCTTTCCTTTTGGCTGAGGTGAATTGGCCGTGTTTGGATTTGATTGAATAGACATCGGACGGAAATTTCGCAAGGTGTGTTCATCGCAAACAACAACATCATCGTCAAAGTGTCAAACTTTCATGACATTCTATCAAACTGATTTTGCGTCGGCCAAGCCCCAACTTCCTTTCCTCCAAAACGTCAAGTCCACTTTACTTGTGGACCCAGCAAGAAAGAAGCCGAACACCTTCGACCCCGATTTGGTCAAGTTGACTTGACAGAGTTACTGGGAATCCTGAACACAACGAACAGAAAAGCCCGTTTTGAGGCATACCCGCATAACCTGTAGGGATCAATCTATTTTTCACACCTTTACCGAACAGTCATGGAGAACTTTAAAGAGGCCTTCAGTGCCGTAACCCTATGGGATATATAGATTTACCACAACACCTGAGAATCTTGTGATATGAACATCCTAGCTATAATCGCGGGCATTCCTGTACTCGTGGCTCTTTACGGCATCATCCGACGTCAACGATTTTTCTTTCTTCTTGGATACTTGTTGTATGCCTTGATTGTGGTTCCCAATGAGTTGGGAGAGTACATGGCCACCGGTTCCATGGAGCGTCTTGCTGTGGCCGTGGTGTGGATACTACAAGCCATTTTGGCCTTTCCAAACAAATTAAACTACGACGGCTCCAAGGTCTTCAAGTCATTTGGAATCAAGACCTTCCTGAGCTTGGCCGCCATCAACATTTTCGGTGTTGTGCTCACAAGGGTGATGCCTACGCCCCCAGAATTCACGGAGGGATTGCGGACCATGATCGGCATCTTTCACAGCGTCTTGGCTGTGCTTCCCTTCATCGGCATCTACTTGATGGCCACTGACAAAATCCCGATGGGGACAAACAACTGATCAAATAATATTGAAAACTCTTTTCTCATGAAGCGACTCTTCACTTTTTTCTCGGCCTTGCTGATGGCCCACGTGGCAACAGGACAAGCTCCAGCAAACGACTTGTGCTCAGCTGCCATCGATTTGTCTGACCTGTTGGGCAATGGCATTGGACTACAACAAACGTCTGACACATACACGAACATCGATGCTACAGGTGAGCCCGATTTAGCGTATGCCTTGGAGGGCTTTTGGTTTGATGAAGACTCGGAGGGAAATGCCGTCAGCGTGGATCAATCGGTATGGTTCACCATGCAAGGGGATGGGGGCACTTATCAAATTGTGACCACCAACTGCCCAGGTGCTGCTTTTTACAGCAATGACACCCAAATGGCCTTGTACAAAGGGTCTTGCGATTCGCTCGAATTGGTGTTGGCCAACGACGATTTGATGCCATTCTGGAGCGCCAATGACGGTTGGTACTATTCTTGGATTGATGCGCACCTTGAAGCAGGCGTGCAATATTATCTGATGGTCGACGGGTACAACTGGAACGATGGAGACACTTTTCAGGGGGTTTCGCAAGGAACGTTCTGTATTTCAGTGACGGAGACCACCAACATGGGTGATCACAATGCATGCTCCGGCGCCTTGGGCATCGATGAAATTTTTGAAGCCAACGGCAGTGACTTGTCTACGGTGGGTCCTTTTGACGGGACCGCAGGAGGCAGCGGGATTTTACCCAACGACAATTCAGAAACACTGGGCATCGAGTGCTGGGAAGATGGGCCAAATGAAGACGCCTCCGTTTGGTTCAAGTTCACAGGTGACGGAGAATCTTACACCATCAGCCACACTTTTTGCGACGAAGACAACATCGTATGGTGGTTTGGATGGGATTCGCAAATGGCGCTTTACAAAGGCGTATGTGGAGAGCTTGTCCCCGTTGCTTGCGCCGAGGATTTTAGTACCGATGACAATCAGTGGTGGGCGGAAATTGGCTTCGATTCAGAAGATGGTGTGGAGTACTTCCTGCGATTTGACGGATTTCTCTGGGAAAACAGTGGAGCTACTTGGACTGCAAATGGTGCGTTTTGCTTGCAGGCATTCCCAGGCAATGTCAATGGCATTGACGAGTTGGAGCCCGTTTCATTGACGGCATTTCCAAATCCATCTGTTCGAGGAAGTGTGTCACTTTCTTGGCCGGGGATGGAGTCCATCGCAGACGTGGCTGTGTTCGACTTGACAGGCCGGCAAGTCGCAGGGTTGACCCAAGTCGTCCGCAACGAAATGGTGAACCTGGACTTGCCTCAGGGAACTTACGTCGTCAAAATGCGGACTGAAAATTCTTCCGCAACCACGCAACTTCAAGTGGTCCGCTAAGCCGGCAGCTTGACGTGCTGAAACTCCGATTCGCTGGAGGGTGGTTCTCCGACAGGGAGAATCTACCCCCTCCAGTGTGGTCAGTGGCCTGAGGCTCGAACACCCCGTCTGAACGAGGTGCTGCGCTGCAGCCTGCTTGTAGACAACGATTGCGAGGCGGTATTCGCAAGGAAACAAGGGGAAATCCTGAAAAAATCCCTCGAGTTGGACCCAGCAGGACAGAAGCCGA
>DKNS01000139.1:0-231 GCA_002469765.1 Flavobacteriales bacterium UBA7382
ACTTTCAGCGTGAAGTTCGACCAGGAATTGATCTTGGGTGAGGACAACATGGTGATTGAAGCCACTGACTTGAACGGAAAAGTGGTGTTGAGCCATGAGTTCACTCAAGGCGACGTGGTCGGAGGAAACCGCATCTTGGTGAAGCACAACCTCGCTGCTGGCACATACAACCTTGCTGCCATGCACGCTGACTTCTCTTCAGCACAAACTTTTGTGGTCACTCGCTAAGAG
>DKNS01000139.1:614-15271 GCA_002469765.1 Flavobacteriales bacterium UBA7382
AGATGAGCTCCTGCCGTCGCCAAGATATCTTTAACCCATGCAAAGCATTCTTCACATCCATCGAGTTGGCCTGTTGTGTCTGGCGCAGTTTCTGCTGGTGTCCACGTCTTGGAGTCAAGCCGGACAAAAAGCGCTGTTCACTGGGCCCATGGTGGGGCACGTCAGCATGCGATCCGCTCAGTTGTGGGTCCAAACGGTGGGCCCAGCTGAGGTTGTGGCTGAGTATGTGTCCAAAGGGGAGGACAAGAACAAGTCGTGGTCCGTCACATCCCCTGTGCAAACCGACCCCAAGTCGGGGCATATCGCCCACGTCAATCTGGCCAACTTGGAACCTGGCACAGCCTACAGTGTGAAGTTCATGCTGAATGGAAGGCCTATTGACGATTTGCTCGAAGTCCGCACGCAAGTGTTGTGGGATTACCGCATGGATCCTCCTGCATTTTCTTTTGTAACAGGCAGCTGCGCATTCATCAACGAAACCAAGTATGACCGCCCGGGCACACCGTATGGGGGAGGTTATGAAATCTTCGAGCGTATGGCTGACGAACAGCCGGACATGATGCTATGGCTTGGAGACAACATCTACTTGCGTGAGGTTGACTTTCAATCCTATGAGGGCTTTGTCCATCGCTACACGCACGCCAGGCAAACTCCTGAGATGAGGCGGTTGCTTCAGACTTGCCCCAATTACGCAATTTGGGACGACCATGATTTTGGGCCCAACGACAGCGACGGCAGTTGGATTCATGCGGACTGGTCGCGCGAGGCGTTTGAGGCATTTTGGAGCAATCCGAGCTACGGTCTTCCGAAAGCACCCCGATGTGTCTCCACAGCCTTCCGTTTTGTCGACATGGAGTTCTTTTTGCTCGACAACAGGACCTACCGAGTGAACCACCAAAACAAGACGAACGCTCCCCAGGTGCTGGGGCAAGCTCAAATTGACTGGCTCATCCAAGCCCTGCAAAAATCAAGAGCACCGTATAAATTTGTATGTGTGGGCGGGCAGGTGCTCAACGACGCGGCGGTGTATGAGAATGTCAGCCAATTCCCCAGCGAACGACAGCAGATCTTGGAGCGGTTGGAACAAGAGGACATCCGAGGTGTGGTGTTTTTGTCAGGTGACCGCCACACCACAGAGTTGTCTGAATACACCATGGGCAACGGTCGAAAGGTGTACGATTTGACTGTGAGCCCTCTGACCAGCAGGGCGGCTCATGCTGCGGACGAGCCCAATTCCTTCAGGGTGGATGGGACTTACGTGGAGCAACGGAATTACGCCAAATTGTCTTTCGATGGCCCCCGTAAACAACGGACATGTCTGGTGGAAATCAAATCTACAGAAGGGGAGACCCTTTGGTTAAAATCCCTGGATTGATGGACCTGCACAGCCGCACAGATTACGACAAGGGGATGTTGAGCATCTCGGACATCAACAATGATCCTTGGGCTGCCTTGGAGTCTTGGGTCAAAGAAGCTGTGAATTCTGGCATCCAAGATCCGACGGCATTTCATTTGACCACCCTGGACGGCAATGGCTTTCCCCACGGGCGGATTGTGTTGCTTCGAGACACTCGCCAGGGGGAGCTGGTGTTTTACACCAATTACCTGAGTGAGAAAGGAAAAGATTTGCAAGCCAATCCCAAGGCGGGGGCGACGTTTTTCTGGCCTCATTCAGACCGTCAAATTCGCATTCGCGGGACTGTGACCAAGATTCCTGTTTCGGAATCCAACGCGTATTTTAATTCTAGGCCTGTGGCCAGCAGGTTGGGCGCTTGGGCATCAGACCAAAGCGAGGTTGTGGATTCACGCGAAATGTTGGATGCCCAATTTCGACACGTGGAGGCCAAATTCTCAGACGGCACGGTGCCACGTCCGGAACATTGGGGGGGATTCGCCTTGCGTCCGGCCGTCATTGAATTTTGGCAGGGCCGTCCGAGTCGCTTGCACGACAGGGTGAAGTGCAAGCGCACAGAGCAAGGCTGGGACCTTGTGAGGCTCCAGCCCTGATTCAGTCGTCAATCCTCAAGACGAGTCCCTTGAGGTAGCTTCCTTCTGGGTGAAAAACGTTGACTGGGTGGTCGGGCGGTTGGTGCAGGCGGTGAAGGATGCGTACGGTTCGTCCAGCTTGAATTGCCGCAGCCACAATGGTGTTCGCAAAGAGCACATCGTCCACAGCTTGGCTGCATGAAAAAGTGAATAGCAAGCTTCCCGATTTCATCATGCTCAAAGCGCGCAAGTTGATTCGCTTGTACCCCTGGACTGCGGCATGCCTGGCCGAAGCCCGTTTGGCAAAGGCCGGCGGATCGAGCACCACGATGTCGAACTCAGACAAAGTCTCGGTTTTTAGAAATTCCAAGGCATCCGCCTGGATGCTCTTGTGCTTGGCAGCATCCATGCCGTTGAGTCTCACATTTTCTTCGCACACCTCCAGTGCCCGTGCTGAGCTGTCCAGGCTGTGGACTTCACTTGCACCAGCGGCAAGTGCCGAAATACTGAAGCCGCCAGTGTAGCTGAATACATTCAGAACTTTCTTTCCTGAAGACATGTTCCCAAGCAGTGCGCGGTTCTCTCGCTGGTCCAAGAAGAAGCCCGTTTTCTGTCCTTTTTCCCAATCAATGATGTAGTGGTTGCCGTGTTCTGTGGCCTTGTGGTTGGCCGGAGCCTTGCCCCACACCCATTTGTCCTCAGAGAGCACGCCTCCATTTTTGGCAAGTGTCTTGGCGCTTTTGTCGTAAACCCCGACCAAGGTGTCGCCGAGGGCCAATTTGAAGCCTTCCACCAAATCATCCAAGTGCCGATGCATGCCTGGCGTGTGGCATTGGAGGACCAACACAGAGCCGTACAAGTCTGCGATGAGCCCAGGCATGCCATCTCCTTCCGCGTGGATCAACCTGCAGGCAGTCTGGTCGTCATTGCCAAACAAGCCCAAGTCCCTGCGCACGCGAACCGCATTTGCAATTTTGACATGCCACCAGCTGTTGTCCGGCAGGACGTCTTCAAAAGTCAACATGCGTACAGCAATGCTGGCATCGGGGGAGTAGTGTCCCCATCCCAGGCATGCTCCTTTGTTGGCAAAAACTTGCACCCAGTCCCCAGCTTTTGGATGCCCTTCAATTCGCTTGATGCCTCCGCTGAACACCCAGGGGTGTCGGCGGCGAATGCTTTGGTCTCGTTTGGCTTTTAGCGTCACGCGAGGACTGAGTGGGGGAGTCTCATTCATGCGCCAAAACTAGGCTTTCTAGCCGCCGGTTGAGGGCGAAGCCCCAACCCATTTCAACATTGTGGAATTGGCTTCAAGGACACCTGCTTTGTGCCAATGTTGGAGGATGCTTCGCGCCAAGACCCGATGGCCGGGTCGAATCGTTTGCAGCAAATCGGTGCCTGTGATTGGACCATGCGACAACACGGATTGAAGTCTCATTCGAAGTTCCTTGCGTTGCGCAGTGCACGAATCACACTTTCCGCAAGGACCAATGCTTTGTCCAGAAAAGTGGAGGTCAAGCAAAGTGGCCCTGCACTCCGAACCGCAGACGTAGTTGGACATCGCCTCGAGGCTTTGTTCGACATTCCGCTTGCGAGACCGGTCGACCACCACATGCTTCGCGGCACGACGCGGTTCAAGCCATTCGATTCGCATTTCAGGAGGTTGTATGTTCCACTCGATCAGCCCCATGGCGTCCAATTGGATCAAACATTGAGACACAGCGTTGGCGTCCATGGTAGGGTGCCCGTTTTCATTGGCCAGGAGGGCCTTGGTCAGGCGGTCAGGCCTGACTGAGACTGGAACACGGGCATGACGTGAGGCCCAAGCGTGGACGGTCTCCTGCAGCGGTGGCAACGTGGACGTTGTGGCCGACAGCCACTGCAATTCCCCTTCCAGTTCACGTTTCTCAGACAAGGAAGGCTCGCGAATGGCAATGAGACCGGCTTGGGCGAGCAGGTTCAGTGCAGGTCGATGTTGGCTTGCTGGGCCTGGAGTCAGGTCTCTTGGCTTTTCCCCGACGGCGAGTTGCGCCTTGTTGCACAAGTCCTGATAACAAGCTCGAACAGCAGCGTCAGATGGAAACTGGCGCTCCATCTGGACAATGTGGGCTTCGAAGTCATCTGGCCCTACGTAAAGAATGCAATGGGCGTCTTGACCATCTCGACCGGCCCGCCCTGTCTCTTGTGTGTACGCTTCGAGGTTGGATGGTGGTCCCGCATGAAACACCCACCGTACGTCTGGTTGGTTGATGCCCATCCCAAACGCACTCGTGCAAGCCAGGACCTGCAATTTCCCCTGACGCCATTGAAGATGACGCTTCTCTTTCAGATGTCGGCTTAGGCCTGCGTGGTATGCCGCGCCAGGGATGCCGGCCTCCGTCATTCTGGCCTCCCATTGTTCCGCCTCGTGGCGGGTTTGGACGTAAAGCAGTCCTTTGCCCGTCCGTGAAGCCATGTCTCGCAAAATGGAAACGTCGCGATCTCCATGGGAGCAAACCTCGAAAATCAGGTTGGGACGTCTCATGGACATTCTGTGAACGACCGGGTCGACAGGCATTTGAGCTTGGACATCTTTCAGCACTTCCGGTGTGGCGGTGGCGGTGAATGCGCCCCATGCTGCCTCCGGGAAGTGCGATTGAAGCTCCCCAATCAATTGGAAATCTGGTCGGAAATCATGCCCCCATTGTGAAATGCAATGGGCCTCGTCCACCACCACGGTCCGCACATCCCAAAACCCAAGACGGGCTTGGAAGAGGGGGTGTCGGATTCGTTCAGGGGCCATGTAAAGGAACTGCGTTCGGCCGAACCTCACGTTGTCCAAGACGCGGTCGCCATTTCCGCCCACCCAGGCCTCAGCCCTTATGCCGCGTGACCTGAGCTGGTCACATTGGTCCTGCATCAGGGCCACCAAGGGAGTCACCACGATGCACAACCCACCACGGACCAGGGCCGGAAGTTGAAAACACATGCTCTTGCCAGCGCCTGTGGGCATCAAGGCAAGAACGTGTCGTCCACGGATCAAGTCCTGCACTGGTTTCACTTGGTGTGGTCGGAGGTCGTCAAATCCCCAGTGCGTCTTCAGCAAGCCTGGAAGGGCTTGGAGTGCGTCTGAGGGATTTTGTGAGGCGTCCATGTGGCAGGCGTCGGGGAGTTTCCGAATTTTACTACTCAAATCGACAAGACAAAAGTGATGCGCAACATCGTAGCAGGAAACTGGAAGAGCAACAAATTGATGGGCGAGGCCCGAGAGTGGATGGATGAAATGGCCGAATGGTTGGCCAGCCATGAAGGTGTGGAGGTCATGGTGGGTGCACCTGCCCCTTACCTGTCTGTGCTGGCAAATGTTGCACCAGAAGGGTTGCAGGTCCTGGCGCAAAACGTCAGCGCCGAAGGACACGGTGCACACACGGGAGAATTCACTGCCGACATGCTCAAGTCGTGCGGGGTGGCTGGCGCCATCGTGGGGCACAGTGAGCGTCGTGCGCGTTATGGCGACACCGACGACCGAGTGAAGGCGAAGGTTCGGGCCCTTGTGGGCGAAGGATTGCAAGCCGTGTTCTGTTGTGGAGAGACGTTGGAGGAACGTGAGGCTGGGCATCAAGAACAAGTGGTGCACCGCCAGTTGAAGGCAGCGGTGTTGGACCTGGACGAAGATGCCCTGAACCGCGTGGTTGTGGCGTACGAGCCAGTTTGGGCCATTGGCACCGGCAAAACGGCGACTTCTGCCCAGGCCCAAGAGATGCACGGGGCTATCCGCGGGTGGTTGGCCGATCGCTTTGGGGACGAGAAGGCTGCGGATGTGGCCATCCTTTACGGTGGATCATGCAAACCAAGCAATGCTGCTGAACTCTTCGGCAAGGCCGACATCAACGGCGGCTTGATTGGAGGGGCGGCCTTGAATCCCGTGGACTTTCAGGGGGTTTTGGCAGGCCATCCAGATTTGAAGAGATGACTTCTCCCAAGCGCTACCACCGGTGGGCCTTGACCCTTAAGCCGCTCTTGCCGGCTCGCGAAGTGGCGGTGGCGTATTTGGGGGAATGTGGTTTTGACATGTTCGAGCCTTCCAGCACCGGGGTGGTGGCCCACGGAGAGGAAGACAAGGTGGACACCGCTTTGGCGTATCAATTGTTGAACGAAATCAAGGCATTTGCCCGGGTGGCGTGCGACCCATCGGTGGTTGAACAGGAGAATTGGAATGCCCAGTGGGAAGAGGACTATCCCAAGGTGGAAGTTCGCGATGAGAATGGCGCATTGAGGTGCACCATCCGAGCGCCGTTCCACCTGTCTGCGACCCAGGGAATGGACGTGGTGGTGTCGCCGCAGATGAGTTTTGGCACCGGTCACCATGCCACAACACACTTGATGACGGCTTCCATGTTGGAGCTTCCATTGGAGGGCCAAACTGTGCTAGACATGGGATGCGGGACAGGGGTGCTGGCCCTTGTGGCGGGGTTGTCCAAGGCCAAGTTGGTGTTGGGGATTGACATTGAAGCCCACGCCGTATCCAACGCCAGGAACAACTTGGCCAAGAATCCTGCCGTCTCAAACCCTGTGCGTTTTGAATGTGGGGACGGAGGTTTGCTTTCAGGTCACGTGGACGGCAAGTTTGAAGTGGTGCTGGCAAACATTCACAAGAACGTGTTGTCTCAGGACATGCGTGCCTACGCGAGGGTGCTTGGCAAGGGGGGTGATTTGCTGTTGAGTGGATTCTTTGAGGGGGACGTTCCAGCCATGCAGGCTTGTGCAGAGGCGGCTGGTCTTCAAGTGAAGGGGGTGAAAGTTCTCGAGGGTTGGGCCTGCATGGCCTGTTGGAAACCCGCGTAAACTCCTGACAAAAGATTGAGCCACCCCTGTAATTTGGGGTCATGCGTTGGATTGGAATTTTGGGGTTGGCCGTGTGCCTGAACATGCCCTCTATCGAGGCTCAAGAAGAACCTACATGGAGCTCTTCTGCCTCTTTCTTGAAGGACATGGAGCAAGCCGCTTCCGAACTTGGCGGACGCGAGTCCAAATGGGTCAAGCGGTCTTTTGGCCCTAGGTTTTCTGCTCTGGAGGTGAAACGCCAGGACCAGGTTATGGGCCTGGTGAACGCGCTTCAAGAAGCCAGGCATCCGTTTGCCGAGTCGATTTGGGGTTACCTAAAGGGGGTGGATGTCTTGCTCAATAGCCCTGCCAATTTGTCCTGGGATGGTTGGCACCGGCATGTTTTGTTTTTTGCATCCTTCACGAAACACCGCCAGCGCGCCAAAGTGTATTTGGGCAACTCCGAGAGACTTCTAAATCAAGGGCTTCTTCATGAGGCCAACACCGGGACTTGGCTGGTCCGTCAAGGGCAGATGATTTTTCACATGGACGAGCAAGGTCGTCCGAGGATTTCGTGCGATTCAAGCACAGTCGTGTGTTTGGCAAAAGGGGACAGTGCGCGGCTACACAAGGTTCGAGGGAGCTACGACGTCCTGGACAACAAATTCCGAGTGGAGACGGGCAGGTTGGACTGGGAGCGTACAGTGCGCGAAGGCGATTTCCAGGCAGAGGTGAGGGCGTGCGACATTCGTCTTAAAGGAAGCACATTCACAACAGATTCAGCCACGTTCCAGAGCGCCATGTTTGGCAAAGCGTTGCATGGGACGCTTCGTTTCAAGGTCCAGGCGGAAAAGCAGGCGAAAAGGCGCACTTACCCGCGTTTCGAGTCCAGCACGGGCCGCATCGTGTTGGAGGACGTTTTTGAAGGCGTGTCGTACGAGGGCGGTTTGGCAGTCAGGGGGTCCAAGATGAGTGGGATGGGGTCAGATGGGGTGCCCGCGCAAATCACGTTCAACCAAGCCGACAGCGTGCTTGTCGTGTGTCGTTCTCAGGAAGTGTTGTTTTCAGAGGATGGATTGGACGCCGTACATGCGTCTTTGACGATGCGGCTGGGGGAGGACAGCTTGACCCACGAGGACATCTCGATTCGGTACTTGGCCAACAAACGTCTGTTCCGGGCCACCCGACAAGTAGAAGGGGTGGGCATGCAGCCCTTCATGGACAGCTACCACGGCATTGAAGTGGAGGCGGAGGCCGTGGAGTGGCGCCTCGACGGGCCCGTGGTGGAGTTTCGTCGACTGGCCGGTGGTGGTGCAGAGCCCGGCGCTTTCCGGAGTTTGGATTGCTTCGAGAAGGATGTGTACGACCAAATGATGGGCATCGACCCCATCCATCCGCTGGCGGAACTCTCGCGTTACATCAACCGACGAGGAGTGGACTCGTTCTACGCCGCGGAGTATGCCGATTTCTTGGGGCTCCAGACGGAGCAAGCGGAGATGATTTTGGTGGGGTTGACCAACGTGGGGTATGTGGATTTGAACCTTTCCACGGGGTTTTGCCAAGTCAAACCCCGCGCCGTCAAGCACATGTTGTGCCAAAAGGGTGCCCGTGACCACGATGTGCTGGCGTTTTATTCTCGGCCACGTGGCACCGTATACGCCACGCTGAGCCTGAACAACCTTCGCATGTCTCTCAAAGGCATCGGCCAAATTGCGGTGAGCGAGGCTCAGGATGTCCAAATCGTGCCTGATGGCGGTGAGATTGCCATGGGCAAAGACCGCGATTTTGCGTTTTCAGGTCTAGTGAAAGCTGGGAAGTTTCAACTTACAGGCTCCGATTTCGAATTCGACTACGCCTCTTTCAAAATCGAGGTGCGTCAAGCCGAATCCCTGCGCATCATGGTCGAGCAACCGGGCAAGTACGACACGTACGGCCGTCCAGCCCTTCGCCCTGTGGTCAACTCCATCGAAGAGCTTACAGGCACCCTTGAAATCGACAACCCGCGCAACAAGTCAGGGTGGCGAAGCGCCAGCCACCCCCAGTACCCGATTTTGACCAGCCGTGAGGTGTCGCATGTGTACTACGATGCCCCACGCATTCGAGGTGGCGCCTACCACCGCGACCGTTTCAACTACGCGGTGGACCCTTTTGTCATCGACAGCCTGGACAACTTCGCCAACAAAGATTTGCTGTTCACGGGCGAGCTGCTTGCTGGAGGAATTGTGCCAGATGTGCTGGAGCCATTGCGTTTGATGGAGGACTACAGCTTGGGTTTCACAACAACCGTGGCCTCAAGTGGCATTGCGTTGTACGGCGGGATCGGCGAGTTGACCGGGGACTTGAGTTTGGATTTGGGAGGTCTTCATGGGCCTGGGCGGGTGACGTTTCTGACGTCCACCATGGACAGCGATGATCACGTGATTCTCCCAGATTCGACGTTTGGAGAGACAGCACGGTACGACAACACGTCACGGGTCGGGTTCACACCTAAAGTGTCTGCGGTGGTTGCGGCGTATGGCTTGCATCCTTTTGACCAGCGACTCGACGTCAGATCGACGGCCTCGGACAGCCTCAGGTTCTTCGGTGAGCCTGTGGATTTGACGGGGGAGCTTAGCTTGAAGGGCGATCGGATGACTGCACGGGGGTCATTCCACTTCGAGCGGGCGACGTTGTCGTCGCGCCATTTTGAACTGGAACAACGTGGAATGCGTACGGCGGAAAGCGCCTTCCAGCTTCACGGCAAGGACCAAAACGAGTTGGCCTTTGAAACTGGCCGTGTTTCCTCGGTCATGGATTTCGACGCAAGAATGGGGGATTTCACCTCGCTCGATGGTTCGACGCTCATCGAGTTGCCCGCCATCCGATACACATGTTTGATGGATGCCTTCACTTGGTTCATGGACGAGGCAAGGCTTGAGCTTCGCAACACCCAGGCCGATCCAGCGTCCAAGACCTTTCAAGAGTTGCGGCGTTACGATCAGAGCAATTTTTTCTCTCAGGCCCCGGAGCAAGACAGCCTGCACTTCTTGTGCCCTGCCGCCCAATATGCGGTGGACGAAGCCTTTTTGACCTGTCAACAGGTGGTGGCGTTGCCCATTGCCGATGCCCAAATCAAGCCCCACGATGGTCTTGTTTCCATCCGAAGGGACGCCTTGATGGACATGTTGGCGCAGGCGGAAGTGGAAGTGGACAACCTCACGCACATTCACAGGCTCTACGACGCCAAGATTCAGGTCCACGGACGCAAGGACTACGAGGGTGCGGGCACGACGACCTACATAGACCAAGAGGGCGAAGAGTGGCCTGTGCGACTCAACGACCTGTCGGTGGATTCGGCCATGAGGACACTCGGGCATGGCATCATTCGCTCGGGCGACGAATTTCAATTGAGTCCCAATTTTTCGTTTCAAGGCCGCGTGCATTTGGAGGCGATGCGTGAGCATTTGGAATTTGAAGGTGGGGCAAGGATGGACATGGAGTGCGAGGGATACCCTGCACAGTGGGTCGAATTCAAGGGGGTCATTGACCCCATAGACGTGGCCATCCCCATCGACTCGACGGTGACTGAAATGGGCAAATCTCACCTCGGAGTGGGATGGACTTTCAGCAACGGGGGCATCGCCTCCGTGTATCCGACGTTCTTCAGTCCCAAGCCAGTGAGGTCCGACTTGTCGTTCATGACGCCGCGAGGCTTGCTTCGCTTTGACCCCAAAAGGAGCCGGTACATTGTCTGCAGCGACGACAAGCTCGCGGACCAGACGCAGCCGGGCAACTTGATGTCCATGTCGCCAGGCAGTTGCGATTTGAGGCAGCATGGAGTGGGGCATTTCCCAATCCAGGAAAAGCACTTGCTGAAGCACGCCTTCTTTGGCGAGGGACTTGCGCAATCGGACCGCATGGTGGTCAAGGGAGGCCTGACGTTGGACATGCCCTTGCCCAAGGAAGTTGTCGATCATTTGGCCGATGCCATTCGAGCTTCCGAAGCTTCTGGTTTGGCCTGGTCAGGCACGAAGTACCCATACATGCTTAATGAATGGCTGGGTGAGGACCAGGGGAACGCATTGCTCGTCGAGCTCAACAGGAATCGCAGCTTCAAAAAACAGGTTCCCGAGGAAGTGCAACACACCATGGTCCTGCATGGGTTGGAATTGGAATACGACAAGTTTGAAGACCAGTGGGTCAGCATGGGAGATGTTGGTGTCGCCACGCTGGGCAAGCATGAAGTTTGGCGAACGTTCCGAGGCAAAGTGGCCTTGGATTGGGACGACCAAATCATCCACATCTACTTTCATTTAAGCGGACAACAGTGGTACTACATGGAGTGGAATGCCAAGCTTGGGTATTTTCGAATCCACCCCAAGGATCCTTTGTTGGACGAGTCTGAACCGCTTGCTGAGAAAATTCAAGGACTCAAGGAAGGAGACAAGCGCATCAAAGAAAACCGGGGCCAATTCGTGCTGCAATTGCTGAATCCCAACAGCCGAAATCGCCGCGATTTTGTGGACATGTTCCGGGAATTTGACGACTGACTCTGCAGGGGCATTCTGGACTACCTTGAAACATGGAAATGCCCCACCCCGATTGCCCAAAGCTGTTTGAGCCCCTTGATTTGGGGTTCACCACGTTGCCGAACCGCGTGCTGATGGGCAGCATGCACACTGGGCTGGAAGAAGTGAGGGGGGGGGTGCAAAGACTGGCTGAGTTTTATGCACAGCGTGCCGCAGGGGAAGCAGGTTTGATTGTGACAGGCGGCGTGGCCCCGAACAGGGCAGGAGTCACTGTGTGGGGCGGTTCTCGCATGTCGCGTTTTGCACACGCTCGAGCGCACATGCCGGTGACCCGGGCAGTTCATCAAGAAGGGGGCAAAATCGTGATGCAAATCCTTCACGCGGGGAGGTACGCCTACACGCCTTTTTGTGTTGCGCCTAGCGCCTTGAAGGCCCCCATAGCCAGGTTCAAACCTCGGGCGCTGTCGTCACGAGGGGTGGAACGCACCATTCGACAGTTCGTCCAATCGGCAGTGCTCGCACGTGAGGCCGGTTACGATGGTGTGGAAGTCATGGGCTCCGAAGGGTATTTGATCAATGAGTTCATTGCGGCAGAGACCAACCACAGGAACGACGCCTGGGGTGGCAACTTCGAACGTCGTTGTCGGTTTCCCATCGAGATCATCTCTCGGATTCGCGAGGCCGTTGGGCCCGATTTTATTTTGATGTACCGGTTGAGCATGCTCGACCTTGTGGCCGGGGGCAGCGACTGGACGGAGGTGGAGGCGCTGGCGAAGCATGCAGAGCGTGCCGGTGCGACCATGATCAACACTGGCATCGGGTGGCACGAGACGCGCATTCCCACCATTGCGACCATGGTGCCAAGAGGTGGCTTCCAGTTTGTGACCAAGAAGTTGATGGGCAAGGTTGAAGTGCCGCTGGTGACCACCAACAGGTTCAACACGGCCGAGGCGTGTGAGGCCGCCTTGCAGGCCGGTGCTGCAGACATGGTGAGCATGGCCCGGCCCTTTTTGGCCGACCCTCACCTGGTGAAAAAGGCCCGTCTCTCGCGCCCCAAGGACATCAACACGTGCATTGGGTGCAATCAAGCATGTTTGGACCACGTCTTCCAAAACAAGATCTCTTCCTGCCTGGTCAACCCGAGGGCTTGTCACGAAACAGAGCATTTGCGCATCGAAAGCCCCTGCGAGCAAAATACGACGGGCATCGTTCGAACAGGCCTGTCGTCGAGCATCTGCAAGGGGCTCCGCGTGGCGGTGGTGGGTGGAGGTCCGGCGGGCCTCAGTGCGGCCTTGGAACACGCTCGGCTGGGCGCGGATGTCACCCTCTTTGAGCAAAAAGCGGAGTTGGGTGGACAGTTCTTGTTGGCCCAGCGTATTCCGGGCAAGGAAGAATTCAAGGAAACTGTTCGGCACTTTGCAACGCAGCTGGTGCATGCAGAGGTGGAAGTCTTGTTGAACACAACAGCCACCACCGCACGTTTGGCCGAGTACGACAAGGTGGTGCTGGCTTCAGGGGTTGTTCCAAGACCATTGGCCATTCCAGGCGCAGAACGGCCTGAGGTGGTGAGTTACGTGGATGTGCTCCAAGGGAAGGTTGTCCCTGGAAAGCGTGTCGCTGTGGTGGGGGCAGGCGGCATCGGGTTTGACGTTGCTGATTTCTTAACCCACGACGGTGACGAGGCGGGATTCATGAAGTCGTGGGGGGTGGACGAGTCGCTGAAGAGCCGTGGCGGCTTGGAAGCTCCACATCGTCAGTTTTCCATGCGTGAGGTGACCATGTTTCAACGAAGACCAGGAAAAATGGGGAGGGCATTGGGCAAAACAACGGGCTGGATCCACCGGCTGACGTTGAGACAGCGTGGAGTCATACAGGTGTCAGGCGTGGACTACATCAAGGTGGATGACCAAGGATTGCATGTCAAATTGTCCGATGGACGCACGCAGATTCATAAGGTGAACCATGTGGTGGTTTGCGCAGGCCAATTGAGCCACATGCCAGATGGCCTTGCTCACCCCAACATGGTTGTCATTGGCGGGGCGAGCGATGCAAGCGGCTTGGACGCGCAGCGGGCCATCAAAGAAGGACTGCAATCCAGTTACTCTGCAGCGCTCAATGCCGAGACTGCGGACTTAGCTTCTTCCATGGTGGCTGTCACATCTTGAGCTGTAGATGTAAGTGGTGCTCCGAGTCGAACGACGATGGGCTCCTTGGACTTTTGAAAAGCCCAAGCCGTGGGAGGCAAATGGCTGTGTGTGCCTGAGATGTGCATAGGTACAATTGGCGCCCCAGCTTGGGCTGCGAGGTGAAACGCCCCTTTCTTGAACGGCTTCAAGGCGCCATTTTTGCTCCGTGTGCCTTCTGGAAACACCAAGACGCTGCGCCCGTCTTTGAGGGTTTGGGTCAAGGTCTTGACCGCTTTTTCGGATGATTGTCGGTTGCCACGCTCGACAAAAATGGTGCCGGCCAATTCGTTGATTTTCCCCAACAATGGCACCTTGCGAATGCCGGCTTTGCCCAAAAACACGATGGGCGTGGGACTGGCTGCAAAGGCTGCATTGATGTCGAGAAGACTGGTGTGGTTGGCCACCAGCACAAGCCCTTGCTTGGATTTGGCCAAGGCTGCCGTATCTGAGTGAATGTGAACCTCCGTGGAAACGCCCACCACGTGTTTCAACAACGGCACGCTCCATCCGCGACGACCAATGTTCCACATCACCCAGTCGCCGTCCACCAGCCTGAGGCCCATGGCGACAATGCCAAATGCGCTGCACGCCCCAGTATAAAGCACGGCCAGCAAGGTTCGAAGGGCTCTTCCCATCAGACTTCCCAGGGTTTCATGTCAAGTTTTTTCCATGCGCCTGGTTCAAGGCTGCCCAAGTCCCACGGCCCCATGGCCACCCGGATGAGCCTCAGGGTAGGAAGGCCGACTGCAGCAGTCATGCGTCGAACTTGCCTGTTTTTCCCCTCTGTCAGGGTTACTTCCAGCCACGAGTCTGGAACGGTTTTCCGGACGCGTATAGGGGGGACTCGATCTGGCCACTCTGGAGAAATGACCATGGCCTTGGCGCCACGTGTCACAAAGTCCTTGCCTTTGATTCTTAATTGCAATGGGTCACGCAATTGTTGCAGCTGGTCCTCGCTCGGCGTGCCTTCAACTTGAACGTGGTAGGTGCGACCGTGTCCACGTTCGGGATCTAGAATTTGGGTTTTGAGCCTGTTGTTGTTGGTCAACAGCAGCAGGCCTTCGCTGTCCGCGTCCAACCTTCCCACCGAGTAGATGTCCTTGCTCCAAGGCAACTGGAGCGACCCAAGGCCACGCTTGTGTCCTTCGTCAGAGAATTGACTCAGAAGCCCAAAGGG
>DKNS01000139.1:15667-16960 GCA_002469765.1 Flavobacteriales bacterium UBA7382
AAGGTTGGTGTTGCGGGTTCTTCCATTGTTCCTGTTGGAGCTGAAGGCAAGTTTGCTCCCGTCGGGCGAGAACATTGGGAAGCTGTCAAACGCTTCGTCGTAGGTGACCTGGGTCAGGTTCTTCCCGGTGACATCGATCATGAAGATGTTGAAGGGAAACCGGCCAGTTACGTGGTTTGAGGAAAACAAAATTCGCTCCCCATCGGGATGGAAATATGGGGCCCAATTGGCGCCGCCTAGCTCTGTGATTTGACGCATTTCGCTGCCATTTGTGCGTGCCACGAAGAGTTCCATGTTGGTGGGCTCAACCATGCCTTTGGCCAGAAGGTCTTTGTACTTGGCAACCTCTTCGGGGGCAGAAGGTCGAGAAGCACGCCAAACGAGCCATTCGCCATCTGGCGAGAAGAAGGCACCTCCGTCGTATCCCAACTCTGAGGTGACGCGAACCAAATTCTCGCCGTTCAAATCGCAGGTGTACAGATCAAGGTCTCCATCTCGGGTGCTTGTGAACACCATGCGGTCGCCTTTGGGGCTGACAGTGGCTTCGGCATCGTAGGCGTCACTCACAGCGATGGCTTTTGTTTCTCCAGTGTTCAAATTCTTCAGGTACATGTCGTAACTGTCATAAATGGGCCAAACGTAGCGCCCCTTTGGACCTCGCTCGGGCACATCTGGGCAGGCGCTGTTTTCGGCATGGGTCGAGGCGAAGACGACCACGCTGTCTCCGGGAAGGAAGTATGGACAAGTGGTGCGGCCCAGTCCGTTGCTGACCTGCACAGGCTTGCGGGTCCCGTCGGCAGTGGCTTCTTCGTCCAAAGGCATCACAAAGATGCGGTCGCACGGAATGCCCGCTTGTGGCTGGGTGGTTTGGTACACCAAGGCGTCGTTGTTGAACGCCCAGTATGCTTCTGCGTTGTCTCCACCGAAAGTCAGTTGCCTCACATTGGTGAGGTGCACCTCTTGGTCTTACGCCAGAGTTGAAAGGCCCGTGAAATTTGGTTTGGCAGGGTCGGGGTTGAAAGTGGTGCATTGGCTCAACGTCGTGACGGCCAGAAAAGCACAAACAGCAAAAGTCCATTTCATGCCACAAAATTAGCCGCAACGCGACCTCCCGTTGTCGTAGTTTTGTCATTCGGTTGACTTCGTCGCCTCACTCCGTGGGGAGGAAAGTCCGGACAACATAGGGAACCACACTTCTTGAAAGGGAAGGCGCGTCCAACGGGGCGTGACAGACAGTGCCACAGAGATTTAAACCGCCGATGGCCTTTGGGCACAGGCAAGGCTGAAAAGGTG
>DKNS01000152.1 GCA_002469765.1 Flavobacteriales bacterium UBA7382
GGTGCTGATCACAACCCCGGAGTCCGTGCACATCTTGATGGCCCAAAAAGGGGGCGGAGGCCGTCTGGCCGACGTCGACGCCATTGTGGTCGACGAATGGCACGAGCTCATTGGCTCCAAGCGTGGCGTTCAAATGGAACTCGCCATTTCTTGGATCAAGCGATTGCAACGCAGTGCAGGCCGTCCAGAGGCCATGGTGTGGGGCATCAGCGCCACGTTGGCCCAGCCCCGAGAGGCCTTGCGTGCCCTCATAGGACACGACCACGGGCTCATTGTCCGGGCTGACATCGCCAAGGAGATTCACATCGAGAGCATCATGCCCAGCGCTTTCGAAAAGTTGCCCTGGGCGGGACACATCGGGCTTCAACTGGTCGACGGCGTGGTGGAGGTGGTGGAGCGCCACCAGAGCACCCTCATCTTCACCAACACGCGCCGCCAAGCGGAGGTCTGGTACCAGTCGCTCTTGGCCGCAAAGCCGGACTGGGCAGGCCTCTTGGCCATGCACCACGGGTCCATTGCCAAGGAGCTCCGCGAATGGGTGGAAGACGCCCTGCACGACGGCCGCCTGCGCGCAGTGGTATGCACGGCGTCCCTTGACCTTGGGGTCGACTTCCGGCCCGTCGATGCCGTCGTCCAAATCGGCGGTCCAAAGGGCGTTTCCCGCATGATCCAACGTGCCGGCCGAAGCGGTCATCGACCAGGCGCCGACAGCAAGGTTCATTTCGTCCCCACCCATGGCCTCGAGCTGGTGGAGGCGGCCGCCATGCGCGAGGCCGTCCAACACAACGACATCGAGCCCAAGGTTCCCTTGATGCTCTGTTGGGACGTACTCGTCCAGTGGCTTTGCACCCTTGCAGTGGGGGATGGCTTCCTCGAAGCTGAGGCTCGCGCCTCTGTGATGTCCACCCATGCCTATGCCGAGATGGAACACGAAGACTGGCGCCAAGCGATGGATCTCATCACCACGGGTGGCACGGCACTCCGTGCGTACACCGAGCACCAGCGTGTCACCCTAGACGAAGAGGGCCGGTGGGTCATGCGGGACAGGACCAAAGCCCGCCGGCACCGCATGAGCATGGGTGCCATTGTCAGCGCCACAATGGTCTCGATTCAGCTCAGGGGGGTGGGGCAGCTGGGCCACGTGGAAGAGACCTTCATCGCCTCTCTTGAAGAGGGTGATTCCTTTGTATTTGCAGGTCAAACCGTTGCCCTCACTTCGTTCAAAGGGCTTGTTGCCAAGGTTCGCAAGTCAAAATCTTCCACTGGCCGCACTCCTGCTTGGATGGGTGGAAGGATGTCCTTGTCTTCAGAGCTCTCCCACCGCCTTCGACTCGCCTGGGACCAAATGGCGCGCGATCACGCCGAGCTCGGGCCTGAGCTCCAGCGTCTCATGCCCATGGTGCACATCCAAGCCGAGCGCAGTCTCATCCCTCGCGCCCACCAGGTGCTCGTGGAAACCCTGACCGACCCTGACGGCCACCATCTGTTCATGTACCCTTTTGAGGGTCGCAAGGTCCACGAAGCCTTGGCCTCCTTGCTGGCCTACCGCCTCAGCTTGATCTCTCCCCAAACCTTCAACTGGGCCTGCAACGACGACGGCTTCGAACTGTTGTCCGACCAACCCATCCTCTGGGAAGAGGTGGTCGACAACAATTTGCTGGCAACGTCCCACCTCATGGACGACCTAAGCGCTGGATTCAATGCCTCCGAACTCGTGCGACGGAAGTTTCGCGACGTCGCCACCATTGCTGGCCTCGTCTTCCAGGGTTTTCCGGGGGCCCAAGTCAAGGAGCGACACCTGTTGACCTCCACCAACCTTCTCCTTCAGGTCTTCCAAGATCACGACCCCGACAACCTCCTGCTGCGCCAAGCCCAAGACGAAATGCTGGCGGATCAGCTGGAGTTTGGCCGCCTCTTGAAATGGCTTCAAGCCTTGCCAGAAAAGGACCTCGTGCATTCGAAGTTGGACAAGCCTTCCCCACTCTCGTTTCCCTTGTTTGTGGACCGACTTCGAGAGCGTTTGACCTCTGAAACGCTGGAAGATCGACTCAAGCGAATGGCCTGGGAATGACCTACTTTTGCCGTCCATGCAAGCATTGAAAATGACCACCGCACGCTGGTTCACTTTGGCCGTGTTGCTCACCTGTGCCTTCCCTAGCTGGGCGCAAGGCACTGTGAAGGGATTCTTGAAGTCTGAATCCTCTGGCGAGGCTGTGATGTTTGCGTCGGTGACGCTCGAGGGCACCACCTTCGGAGTGAGCACCAACGTCGACGGGTACTACAGCCTTAGCCGTATCCCGGCGGGCACCTACACCATGGTGGTTTCGAGCTTGGAATACGAGACCTTGCGCGAGTCTGTCGAGGTCCGCGAGAGCAAGGTGGTGACCAAGAACCTCTTTCTGGCTTCCAAGGTCGTGACGCTTGAGGGGGCCGAGGTTCGAGCAGACCGCGATGAACAAACCACCCAAGTTCGTACGTCTGTCGAGACCATCCGTCCTGCAGACATCAAGCGCATACCCAGCTTCGGCGGCGCGCCCGACCTCGTGCAGGCCCTGCAGGTCCTGCCTGGCTTTGTCTCCACCGGCGACCAAGGCGGGCAGCTGTACATCCGCGGTGGATCGCCCATCCAAAACAAGGTGCTGTTGGATGGCATGTTGATTTACAACGCGTTTCACAGCATCGGACTCTTCAGCGTGTTCGACTCGGACGCGTTGGCCAATGCCGACGTCTACACCGGGGCGTTCTCGGCCAAGTATGGCGGACGCATCAGCTCGGTGATGGACATTCGCACCCGCGACGGAAACATGCGCAAGACAGAGGGCAAGGTGGGGGGGAGCCCATTCGGCGCCAAGTTGCTCGTTCATGGTCCATTGAAGCGCATGTCGGAGGACCGCACCGGTGGCATCAGCTACTTGCTGAGCGTCAAGCACAGTTACCTCGAGCAGACGTCCCAGCTGTTCTACCCCTACATCGACGACGGTCGTCTGCCGTTTGGCTTTACAGATGCCTACGGGAAGTTGACCTTCGGTGGGGGCGACGGTTCCAAGCTCAGCCTCTTTGGATTCAACTTCAACGACAACGCCAGTGTCTTGGATGCCAGCACGGGCGTGGACTTCGCCAACTACGGCTGGAACAATGTAGGCGGTGGGGGCACCTTCACCGTGGTCCCTCCTGGAAGCGCGACGCTGCTCAACGGTCACTTCGCCATGAGCAACTACCGCATCAACTTCAACGAGGTTGGGTCTCCCGCGCGGTACAGCGAGGTGGCAGGCTTCAATTTCGGGTTGGACTTCAAGTACATCATGGGCGAGGACCAGGTGGAGTACGGCTTGGAGGTGGTTGGCTTGCGGACGGATTTTCAGACCTACAACTCGTTGCAGGTGCCTGTGGAGCAGCGTGAGAACAACACAGAGCTCGGCGGGTACTTTGACTACACCTTGAACCGGGGCGATTGGATCATCCAGCCCAGCATGCGAATGCAGTACTACAGCTCCTTGGCCAAGTTCCGCCCAGAGCCACGTATCGGGTTAAAATACAAGGCGAGCGAACGCCTGCGCTTGAAGGCGGCTGCAGGGATGTACTCCCAGAACGTCATCTCGGCCAACTCCGACCGCGACATCGTCAACTTGTTCTATGGTTTCCTCGCGGGCCCTCAAAACCTGCAGGACGACATCCGCATGCCCAACGGGGACGAACGCGACATTGTTCACAGCTTGCAAACGGCCAACCACGTTGTGGCCGGGTTTGAGTTTGACCTCACCGAGCGCCTCAACCTGAACGTCGAGGGCTACCTCAAGGACTTCACGCAGCTGAGCAACTTCAACCGCAACAAGCTCTTCCCGGACAATGTCGTCTATGCGGACGAGCCAGACGCCTTCAAGAAAGACTTCATCGTGGAGACTGGCCGGGCCATTGGCGCCGACCTCGTCGTGAAGTACGAGGAGCGCGAGACCTACCTGTGGTTCGTGTACGGGCTCGGTGATGTGGACCGCTGGGACGGCCTGCGCTGGTACGACCCCGTCTTCGACCGTCGCCACAACGTGAACTTGGTGGCCAGCCAGGGCTTTGATCAAGGCAAGTGGCTCCTGTCTGCCCGTTGGAACCTCGGCTCTGGCTTGCCCTTCACGCAAAGCCAGGGCTACTACCAAGCCCCAAGCTCCGGGGGAGGCATCGACGGCGATTACCTGTCGGGCAATCCCAGCCAAGTGAGCATCTACCTCTCTGGACTGAACGAGGGGCGTCTGCCGGCCTATCACCGTCTGGACGTGAACGTCAAGCGTCTGTGGAAGGACGTGGGTGGGGGAGAGATGGAACTGTCTGCTGGAGTGACCAACGTGTACAGCCGTGAGAACGTGTTTTACATCAACCGCATCACCGGCCAACGGAAGAACCAGCTGCCCTTTTTGCCAAGCGTGGGCTTGGATTGGTCGTTCTGAATGGTGGGATCAGCAGTCCTTGGCGGCCGCGAGCAATTGTGACGCCTGCCCAAGGGCCTCGGCGGTGACTTCTGAGGCGCTGAGCATTGTGGCGATGGCCTGCAGCTTTCCTTTTCCGTCCAACGCCATGACGTCGACTTCCGTGGTCGTGCCGTCTGTGGACTTGCGCACCTCCCAATGGTGCTCTGCTTGCGCTGCGACCTGAGGCAAGTGAGTGACTGAGAGGACTTGGGCGGTTTGGGTTGAGTGCGCGATGGCGCGCATGGCGGCGCCCATGAACGACGCCACTTCGCCACTGACGCCCGTGTCAATCTCGTCCAGCACCACGACCGGTGTGGATTGGACCTGGGCAAGCACAGACTTCAAAGCCAAGGAAAACCTCGCGCGCTCCCCGCCGCTGGCCACCTTCGACAGAGGTTGCAGGGGAGAGCCCGGATTTGAGGAGAACTGGATGATTGGGCTGTCGAAGCCGAGTGCGTCTGCCGGAACATCCTCGCTTTCCCAGTCCATGCTGGCATGGGGCATCTTCAAGTCGCCGAGCAACGGCAAAACGCGTCCCGCCACCTTTGTGCCAGCAGCCAATCTTGCCTCGCGCAGATCCCTTCCGGTGGACTGCATGGCCTCCTGGGCTTGGACCATCGCTGCTTCAGCTTCACGCAAGTCGTCGGCCAGGCCTTCCAAGCTTTGGATCTGAGAGTCCAGTTCGTGCTGCTTGGCAAGGAGATCTTCTGGCGAGACGACGTTGTGCTTTTTCGTGGCACTCCACAACGCGTCCTGGCGCTCTTCCAGCATGCGCAGCTTCGATGGGTCCGGTTGCTTTTTCCGTCCCAAGTCGTCGATCGTGTCGGCCAAGTCTTGCAATTCGATGCGTGAACTTTCTAACCGCTCCAGGGCGGTGTCAATGTCGGCGTCCACGCCGACCAAGCTGCGCAGGGCTTTCAGTGCCCGCTCGATCTGGACTATGGCGCTGGCGTCGTCGCGACCCAGAGCATGCGCCGCACCTTCGAGCCCTTGCTTCAAGTCCGACGCCCGGCTCAAGGTCTTAAGAGACGCTTCCAACTCAAGCCAATCCAACGCGTCCAAGTTCAACGCTTCGAGCTCAGTGCGTTGGTGCTTCAGGTAGGGCACGTCGCCATGAGGCGCCTTGGACAAAGCATCGAGCTTCTTCCATGCCGCCGCCTTGGCTACCCATCCGCTGTGCGCGGATTGATAAGCTTGGACCACGCTGTGGTGGCCGCCGACTTGGTCCAACAAATGGCACAGCGCCTCCCGTTCTAGGGACACCCCCAAGTCGTGCTGTTGGTGGATGTCTACCAACTGTTCCCCAAGCGCTTTGAGTTGGGACACGCTGGCCTGGGCGTCGTTCACAAACACGCGAGAGCGTCCGTTTTTTAGGACTTCACGACGGATGCTGAGGCGAGGGGTGGCGGGCAAATCTTGTTCAAGCAGCCAGCCCTCTAAGTGAGGGGCGCTGAACCAACCTTCCACCACAGCGCGGTCGGACGACAGGCCTACACTTGCAGTGTCTGCTCGCTCGCCGAGCAACAGCCCCAAGGCACCCAACAAAATGCTCTTGCCCGAACCGGTTTCCCCGGTGAAGACGTGGAACCCTTCGTCGAGGTTGAGTTCCACTTCCGTGATGAGGGCGTGGTTTCGGATGAGAATCCGTCGCAGCATCACCCCAAATTCTGGTCGTAGGACTGGATGTTTCCTGGGTCGAGCTGCTTCAATATGGGAAGCAGGCGGCCGCGTTCAGCATCGGGTGCAGGACTGAAGATGTTGATGATCTCGTCGCTCTTGGACAAAAAGAACACTTGGATGTTGTACGAGCCTGGGCGAATCCGGTTCGTTGAACGCATGTCAATCAACGATTCTGCAATGGTCAACCGGCCGCCCTCAATGTCCTGGAACAACACGTCCAACCCCTTGCGATGGTAGTTGTACAGACAAGTACGTACAGGGCGAAAGGTCTGGCTGAGGTGGTTCTCCACGAGCCAGTAGCGGTTTTGCTTGCCTTGAGAAGCCTTCCAGCCTCGCTCGCCGGCGTTTTGGGCGTTGGCCACGATGGCCTGCGCTTGCAAAAAGTGTGGGGTCCCGCCCTCCAGGCTGAAGGTGTCGTAATCCATTCCCAACATCATGTAGGCGTAATAGGCCAAGAGGGAACTCAGGTTGTCGCGGTGTTGGCCCGGGTTGAACAGGATGGTGCTGTTGTCCAACCACTCAAATTGTATGTCACCATCGTTCACCAGCAGCACCGGGGTATTGTAGTCGGAGTTGAACACAGGTCGGCTGCTCTGGACCTGCATGCTTCCCTTAAATACGGTTGATCCAATAGCCTCACTGACAGTTAGTTGAAGTGTGCATTCAATCCGCTCTTCAAATTCGAAATTGTCGTTGGTCCATCGCCGTCCGTTCATGAATTCTCGGATGCCGTCTTCCAGCGCGTCGAACCTGCTGACATCGACGTTGCTGATTTGAGGTGCAATCACATTGACGGTGCAATTGAGTTCCTGAGCTTGACCCGCGGTCGACGCCACAACTGAAGCAAAGCAGGCCACTGCCAGGCGCATGGCTTTGGAGATCCAGAAACGAAGTGGATGGCTGGTGGTCGGAATCATGCAATCAAAGTTGTACGCCAAAGGTCAACGAGTTTTTGGGCAAGTTCGTCTTTCGCCTGTAAATCAAATTTCAGCGCTTGTCCATTCTTGTTGAGCACAGTCACCTTGTTGGTGTCCACGGCGAACCCAGCCCCGTTGTCTTGCAATGTGTTGAGCACGATGGCATCCAGATTCTTCCGCACCAACTTGCCTTTGGCACTGTCCAAGCCTTCGTCCGTCTCCAGGGCAAACCCCACAAGGCGCTGCGCATCGGATTTAGATTGCCCCATGCCGTGCAAGATGTCGGGGTTCTCTTCAAGCGTGATGGCTTCTGGCATGTTCGCCCTGTGCCATTTTGAGTCGGAAGTTAGGGTCGGCCTGAAGTCGGCCACGGCTGCGCAGGCCACACCCATGTCCATGTCTGCCCAACACGTTTGCACTGCATTGTTCATCTCCACGGCCGTGGAGACATCGATACGCCTGTGCACACGTTCAGGGGTTGCCAAGGAAACCGGGCCTGCGACAAGCGTCACCAAGGCGCCTTGGTCGGCGAAGGCGGAAGCCAGGGCGAAGCCCATTTTGCCGCTGCTTCGGTTGCCCAAGAAGCGCACGGCGTCGAGCGGTTCTTGGGTGGGGCCGGCGGTGATGAGCACCCGTTTGTGCGACCAGGGCAAAGTCCTTTGGAAATGTGCTTCTACTTGGTCGGCGATGTCCTTAGGCTCCGCCATGCGTCCTTTGCCCACCAGCCCACTGGCCAAGGGGCCGGTGCCGGGGTCAATGATGTCGACGCCCCGGGATTCCAAGATCCGCAGGTTGTCTTGGGTGGAAGCATGCGTGAACATGTCCAAATCCATCGCCGGGGCCACGGCCACAGGACATCGCGCGCTGAGGAGCACGGCTTGAAGAAGGTTTTCACACTGGCCATGAACCATGGCTGAGAGCGTGTTTGCGGTGGCTGGGGCCACAACGATCAGATCTCCCCAAACCCCCAGTTCCACATGGTTGGTCCACACGCCGGCGTGCTCGTCTTCAGTGAAATCGGAATGCACCGGCCTGTCGATGAGCGTGGCCAGCGTGAGCGGGGTGATGAACTCAGTGGCTCCTGCCGTCATCACGACGCGCACCTCCGCGCCACGGCGCTTCAACTCGCGGGCCAGCACTGCGCTCTTGTAAGCCGCAATGCTGCCTGTGATGCCCAGGACAATGCGTCTTTCAGAAAGGGGGGGAGAGGCCAGTTCCATGGCCGTCTTTATTTAGGCGTCGAGCTCGTTGGTGCCTGAGTCAGCCTCTTCTTCGTTGGCGATTTGCAAGGACTCGTCTTGGAGCTCCTTCACCGCGATGCTGTGTGGCTTGGGCAAGCGCTCGTAAAACTTCGAAATCTCGATTTGCTCCCGGTTCTCGAAAACCTCTTCCAAAGAATCGGTGGGAATCACGAACTCCTCCAACTTGTCGGCCAACTCCTTTTTCAAACTCAATGCCACTTGATTGCTTCGCTTGGACAAGGCGACGATCGTCTCGAAGATGTTGCCTGTGCCATGCGTTTCCAAGTTATGGATGTCACGGGTTTCCGTGGTGCGTTCTGCTTTGATGCTCTTGAAGTTGGTGCTCATGCGTCAGCGATTCGGGTCGGAGTTCTGTGAATTCACATCCAAGTCTGCGATGGCAGCCACGCTGTTGTCGTAAAGACGTTGCGCTCGGGGCATCCATTCGCTTTCTGGGAAGCGGGAGGCAAAGGTATGAAAAGCTTGAATAGCGTCGTTGTAGCGCTCCAGCTTTCTGCGTTCCGTGCTCAATTCGGCATATTGAAAGTGGCTGTCGATGGTTAAAAACTGCAGCTCCTCCTGGAACGCCGAGCCGGGATAGTCTGCCATGGCGTGTGCCATGGCGATGGTGGCGCTCTTGAAATTGCCTGTCGTGTGGTAAATGCGTGCGCTTTCAAAGGACTTACGCTCGAGCTTCAACCGCAGGTTGTCCACCATGGCTTGGCTGCTGTCACGCAATGCGCTTGATGGGTGGCGGTCCATGAACAGTTGCAGCTCGTCGATGGCGCTCCGGGTGTCGGTTTGATCCAACGTGGCTTCAGGAGAGAGGAAGTATGAACAAAGCGCGGCCCGAAACATGCCTTCTTCCACACGAGTGTCGTTGGGGAAGGTCTTCACAAACGTCTGGAAGTAATAACGGCTCAGGTAGAAGTCGTTGACACAGTCATGGGTAAGCGCTCTGTTCCAGTGAATGTCGGGTGCGCGCTCAGTCCCTCTGCTCAGCTGCATCAACTCATCAAAGAGTGGGAGAGCCTTGAAGCAATCCCCAGAGTCGAGCGCTGCCTGGGCAAATTCCAATTTCTCATCCACAGATCCCGACTTCAAAATTTGGTTGTAGTCCGAGCACTGGGTGAGCCCGATCCCCGCCGCGCAAGCCAGCGTTGCCAGTAATATGCGATCAAACCGTATGGAAGCCATGTCGGCGAAAGTACAACGCGTGCACCGAGCATTGGTGAAAACATTGTGAACGAGTTCTCGTGCCCTTGGTTGAACTCAATACGTTTAGACTACGTATTTTCGCACCTTCTAAATCTTTGATTTTTGGACATTTTTGATCGAATTCGTCAGGAGCGTGGCCCATTGGGACAGCACGCCCGCGACAGCCACGGTTACTTTACTTTTCCCAAGTTGGAAGGTGAGATCAGCAACCGCATGACTTTCCGAGGAAAGGACCTTCTTGTGTGGAGCATCAACAACTACCTGGGCCTTGCCAACCACCCTGAGATCCGCAAAGTGGACGCCGATGCGGCCGCCGAGTGGGGCATGGGATACCCCATGGGAGCTCGCATGATGTCGGGCCAAACCTCCCAACATGAAGCCCTCGAGCAAGAGCTCGCCGACTTCATGCAAAAGGAGGACGCCTTCTTGCTCAACTTTGGCTACCAGGGTTGCCAATCCGCCATCGAGGCGTTGGTGTCCCGCCACGACGTGATCGTGTACGACAGCGAATCGCATGCGTGCATGGTGGATGGCGTGCGATTGCACCAAGGCAAGCGCTTTGTGTTCCAGCACAACGACATGGAGAGCTTTGAGAAGCAACTCGTGCGTGCCAAGAAGCTCACCGACCAAACAGGCGGGGGCATCCTCGTTGTGACAGAAGGTGTATTTGGCATGGCTGGGGACCAAGGCAAGCTCGCAGAAATCTGCAAGTACAAGGAGGAATACAATTTCCGGTTGTTTGTGGACGACGCCCACGGATTCGGCACAGTGGGTGAGAACGGCCGCGGTGCGGGCGACCACCAGGGATGCCACGACCAGATCGACGTGTATTTCGGGACCTTTGCCAAAGCCATGGCCACCATTGGGGCATTTGTGGCAGGTGACGAGGACGTGATTGAGTACCTCCGCTACAACATGAGATCTCAGACCTTCGCCAAGTCGTTGCCCATGCCACTCGTCGTGGGCGCGCGGAAGCGTTTGGAAATGTTGCGCAGCCAGCCTGAGCACAAGGACAACTTGTGGAAGATTGCAACAGCCCTCCAGGAAGGATTGCGCGCCGAGGGCTTCGACCTCGGGGTGACCAATTCATGCGTGACACCCGTGTTCTTGCACGGTGGCCTAGGCGAGGCGACCAACCTCACCCTTGACCTCCGTGAGAACTACGGCATCTTCTGTTCCATCGTGGTGTATCCGGTTGTTCCCAAGGACACCATCATGCTGCGTTTGATTCCCACTGCAATTCACACGTTGGACGATGTTCAATACACCATTGAGACGTTCACGAAGGTGAAGGACAAACTCTTCGCTGGAGAATACAAGAGCGAGAAGATCGCTTCTTGGGCGTAACCTTCGCGTTCGCTCATGCGCGTTTTCATTGAGTTGGCCTACGACGGCACCCGGTACCACGGGTGGCAGCGCCAGTCCCAATCCATCACCGTTCAGGCGGTGCTGGAGGACACCATGGCCCGCCTCTTTGGCGCTCCTTGTCCGGTCATGGGGTGTGGACGCACCGACGCCGGCGTGCACGCCAGCTACTTCGTGGCTCATGCGGAGATGCCGGATGGCGCCCTAGGCGGACGGGTGTCTGATTGGGAAGAAGCTGCGATGAAGCTCAATGGCATGTTGCCTCACGACATTGGCATCTTCGCCATCCACGACGTGGGTCCCAAAGCACACGCCCGCTTCGATGCCACTGAGCGCGGATACTGTTACTTGATCCACACGCAGAAAGACCCCTTCCTGGAAGGTCGTTCCACCCGGGTGCACGGCATCCTCAATGTGGACGCAATGCAGGACGCGGCAGCGCACCTGGTCCAAAAAGGGGACTTCGCTTCTTTTTGCAAGGCTGGGCCAGATCGAGGCACGACGCTTTGCGACGTGCGGGAGGCCCGTTGGGAAGTGCTAGGCAGTGACAGGCTGGCGTTTTACATCACCGCCGACCGTTTCTTGAGGAACATGGTCCGAGCCACGGTGGGCACCTTGATTGATGTCGGGAAGGGCAAGCGAAGGCCAGGGGATGTGCCGGCCATTTTGGCGGCGAAGGACCGAAGCGCTGCAGGAAAGAGCGTGCTGGGATGTGGCTTGTACCTAAACCACGTGACGTACCCCACGGGCATCTTCAGCCCGAAGGCCACAGGGTATCTTTGACCCATGGTGGAATCCTCCAAGGCGGGCAAGGTGTTTGACTGGGATACGGCCCGCCAAATTTTGGGCGAAGTTCGCCCGCACCGCCGCCGTTTCATCTGGACCGGTGTCATGGTGGTTCTTTTGTCAAGCCTGGTGTGGATTCGGCCGGCGTTGATCCGCGAAGCCGTGGATGTGCACATCGCTGCAGGTGACATGCAGGGACTCTTGAACGTGTTCCTGATGGTGGTGGCGGTCTTGCTTGTGGAGGCCCTGGTGCAGTACCGGGTCACATTTTTGGCCAATTGGGTGGCGCAAAGTGTGAGTTTGGACTTGCGCGCCAAGCTGTACCGCCATGTGTCCCGCTTCCCCTTGAAGTACTTCGACAAAACACCCGTGGGCACGCTTGTGACCCGACATGTGAGTGACATTGACGGGGTGGCCAACGTGTTCAGCAACGGCATCCTCAACGCCGTCGGCGACTTGCTTTCCTTGATGGTGGTCATGGGCGCCATGCTCTACATCGATGCGTCGCTCACTTTGATTGTGCTCCTGCCGATTCCTGTTCTTCTCGCGGCCACGCGGGTGTTTCAGCGACACATCAAGAGCGCGTTTGTGGACGTGCGCAATCGGGTGTCCCAGATCAACGAATTCGTCCAAGAGCACGTGACGGGCATGCACATTGTCCAGGCCTTCAACCGCCAAGATTCCGAGGCTCGGGCCTTCGCTGACATCAACGCCGCCCACCGTGACGCCAACATTCGGTCGATTTGGGCGTTCAGTGTGTTTTTTCCGGTGGTGGAATTGCTGAGTGCCACGAGCGTGGGCTTGTTGCTTTGGCTGGGCACTGGTCAAGTTGTGCGCGACACTTTGACCTTGGGGGTGGTCCTGCAGTTCATCTTGTACGTCTTCATGCTTTACCGTCCGATTCGCCAGCTGGCCGACCGGTTCAACGTCTTGCAAATGGGGATTGTGAACGCCGACCGCGTGTTCAAGTTGTTGGCCAAGGACGAATGTTTGGCACCCCCAAGTCATCCCCAGTCGCCGACGTGGAAAGGAGAGATTCGGTTTGAAGGAGTGTGGTTCGCTTATGTGGACAAAGAAGATGGGGAGCCCGATTGGGTGCTGCGTGACGTGAATCTGCACATCAGTCCTGGCGAGCGCGTGGCGTTTGTGGGTGCCACTGGTGCGGGAAAGAGCTCCATTGTCAACCTTATTTCCCGGCTGTACGAATTCCAACGGGGCAGGATCACGATGGACGGCGTGGACATCCGTGAAATCCCTCTTGAGGAGTTGCGTGCCAAGGTGGGTGTGGTGTTGCAAGATGTATTCCTGTTCAGTGGGTCGTTGCGCGAAAACATCCGTTTGCATGACGCGGACAAGGACGACGTCGCGATTTGGGACGCGATTGAGGCGGTCGGTGCCAAGCGTGTGGTGGACCGTCTGCCTTTGGGACTCGACCACGACGTCCGCGAACGCGGTGCCACGCTGAGCGTGGGGCAACGTCAATTGATTGCGTTTGTGCGCGCGTACCTCAACAACCCAGACATTCTAATTTTGGATGAGGCCACCTCAAGCATCGACAGCGAAAGTGAGCAGTGGATTCAGCGCGCCACCGAGGCGCTCACCCAGGGCAGAACTTCACTACTGGTCGCCCACAGACTCAACACGGTGCGCGACGCCGATCGCATTGTGGTGCTCCAGGATGGCCAAATCGTCGAGCAAGGCACCCACACGGAGCTGGTGGCCCAAGGCAAGATTTACCACGGGCTTTTTGAAAAGCAGTTCCAGTCGATGAACCTCAAGTGAGCTGGGCGCTCACCACGCCTTGGACATCTTGTAGCCGGTTGCGGTCAGCCATGCCACGTGTGCGCCCTGTTGGTTGGTGACCTCGACGTCGACATGAGCGATGCGTCCACCGTCTGCCCTGGGGATGGCCCTGGCAGTGAGCACGTCGTCCACCTTCACAGGGGCCAAATGTTGGACGGTGCTGGTGATGCTGACGGCGTGCTGTCCTCGGGCGTTCACTGCAAATGCAAGCGTGCTGTCGGCCAGTGCATACGTGATGGCGCCGTGGGCGATGCCAAACCCGTTGACCATGTCTTCCCGCACGGTCATGCGGCAACGGCACCGGCCTGGTCCGCTTTCTACGACCTCGAGGCCCAGCCACCGGCTGAAGGCGTCACGGTCCATCATTTGGGCCACAATGGGGTGCATGTCGGCGTTGCTCATGCACGGAAGGTAAGTGTCAGATGCACTTGAAATGCTCAAACGGTTCCAAGCAGTCGTTGCACTTGAAGTGGGCCTTGCAGGCGGTGCTGCCAAACGCAGACACCATGGTCGTTTGCCTAGACTTGCACAAGGGGCAAGGAACCACCTTGCCTTGTCCGGTCAAAAAGGCCCGGTCTGCGCTCTTGCCCTCGGGCGGTGCGATGCCATTGGCCTTCATTTTCTCGTGGGCGGACGGGAGCAACCAGTCGGTGGTCCAGGCTGGGCTCAAGACCACTTCAACACGTGCGTCCGTTTCGAGAGCCTGGACGGCTGTGGTGATGTCCTCGGCGATGACGTCGGTGGCGGGACACCCGGAATAGGTGGGGGTGATGGTGACCACAAGTTGGCCCTGGTCAACTCGCACACCACGGACCATGCCCATCTCTTCCACGGTGAGGTACGGCAGTTCAGGGTCGTTCACTGACCGGACTTGGACCCAGGCTTGGGCGATGCGCTCTTGGTCGGTCACCACTTGGCGTCGGGGTACGTCCGGGGAAGCACCTGCATCTCTGCGAGCATGTAGCTTAGGTGCTCGCTGTGCATGCCTTGCTTGCCCCCCTGATGCGTCCACCCTTTCTCTGGGACACGCAATGTTGCCCGCTTCAGACAGGCCGCGACCTTTTCGTGCCAGGAGCTCTCCAATTCTCGGAGATCGGGCATCAAGCCTGCCTCGGTGCATGCCGTGTCGACGTCGTCGGGCACGAAGAATTCTCCAGTGAAGGCCCAAAGGTGGTCGACGCTGTCTTGCACCTTATGCTGGCTTTCAGGGGTGCCGTCGCCGAGTCGGATGACCCATTGTGCGGCATGCTCCCAGTGGTAGTGCAGTTCCTTCACCGCTTTGGCGGCGATGCCGGCCACGTCCGAGTTCACGGTTTGATGCGCCAAGAACATGTATCTGTCCAGCGCGAAGGCACTGAAGAACATTTGACGCACCACCGTATCGCCAAAATGTCCGTTGGGTTGTTCGACAAGCAGGTGGTTCTGAAACTCCCTGTCAGATCGAAAATAGGCCAGGGCATCTTCATCGCGACCTTCGTTTTCCAACGTGCCGGCCAGTGTGAAGAAGTTGCGTGCTTGGCCAATCAGGTCGAGGGCGATGTTGGACAAGGCGATGTCCTCTTCCAGGATGGGGCCGTGACCGCACCAAGCCGACAGGCGTTGTCCCAGCACCAATGCATCGTCGCCCAACCGCAGGACGGCTGTAAAGTGTTGCGCTTTCGTCATGATTCACATGTTGTTGACCTCGTCGGGCAACTTGTAAAACGTGGGGTGACG
>DKNS01000041.1 GCA_002469765.1 Flavobacteriales bacterium UBA7382
CCGTAGTGCTCAAATGCCGCACCGAGGAAGTCGCCCTCGACAGCTTCGTAAGGCTCATCGAACACGAAGGTGTACCATGTGATGTCACCTGCGCTGCCGTTGGTGTTGCCAGGAACCAAGGCAATCTCAGGAGAAGAGGTCAACTCACCGCCATATTGCTCATTCAAGGCTTCGTCAGCGTTCACATCCACCAAGAAACCACGCACTGGCGTGAAGTCTTCGCTGCCGTCCATGATGGCCACATCCACACCGTACACGGTGACGTCCGCCAACACTTGGTACAAAGGCATCTGAATGTAGTCCACCGTCCCATCCGCCGGCGCCAAGTTGGACACCTCGCCATTGTCACGTCCCCACTGGAGGCCGGTGACTTCGAACTCAGCACTCACTGTGTTATTGCTCATGTCGGCGTCCATGGAGTCCATCTGAAGCGTGAGTGACATGTTGACCATGCCGAATGCGCCGCCTGTCGGATAATCAACATACACCGTGTCAGTTTCCCCGGTGGCCAAATCTGCCTCGAGCGCGGCGCCAGAAGTCACTTCTCCATTCACGTCCAATATGCCGTACACCCCTGAGGTGGCGTTGTTGCCGAAGTTGGACGCTTCAGCTGCGAAAGTCAACGTGTCAGGCAACTGAGACTCGGCCCACGCGCCGTACTCGTAAAGGTTGCTCGTCGCGGTCGCAGTGTAGCTGGTGTAGTTGCCCAAGGTCAAGTCGTTGTCGGGGGCATCGAACACCTCCAGGTCGTCAATCATCCATGCGTAACCCCAAATCCCCTTCCAACGGAAACGGATGTACACGGTCTCCTGGTCGCCAGCGATGCCGGTGATGTTGAACGTCTTCTGGGTAGGGTTGGCCACAGGGTCCTGTGTCGCCATGTCGGGCCACAATTCCCAACGGGCCTGCACTGGGCCTTCCATCTCGTCGTAGGTCACGAAGCCCTCGGACACCTCAAAGGTGTTCAAGTCTGGCCATGTGGTGCCGTCGCGAGAGACTTCCACCAAGCAGTATTCGTTGCCGTCGCTGTTGCCGTTGTCCCACATGCGGTACTGGTTGGCGAAGGTGATCGCCACGCCAGGGTGTCCCACGGTGTTGAACGGAGTCACAAGGTCAGCCCATGCGTTCTCAACCACACCCAAGCCAGCCTCACCGCCAGCGAGGTCGGAGTCGACCATCAAGAAACCATCGTCCGCAGTCGCTGAGTTGATGGCTGCAATGGCAGCAGGTCCGCTTGGTGCCAAGCCAGGTCCGCACTCCCAGTCCAGCATGATGCCAGGCTCGTTTTGGTTGGCGAAAGCCCACTCGTCGCAGTTGGCAAAGGTGGTGGCCCAAATGGTTTCGCGGTCTCCGTCAAGGGCGGGGGCCACAGCTTTCACGTCGCGCATCTCGGTGCGGACAGCTTCAGCAGGTGCACACGCTTTTTGGGCGACCGCACCGAAGCTCATGAGGCCGGCGAAGGCCAAAATGTAAAATTGCTTCATAGATGTAGGTTTTGGATTCAGATACAATTCGAGACGAAAGTAAGGTCGTGCTCGTTAATTCGCGTCTTCAAGACGAAGGTTTGCAAACACCCTCAGGTGAACGCTTCCTCAAAGGCCGAAAGCGGGGGGCAAGAGCAGACAAGGTTGCGGTCTCCGTGGGTGTTGTCCACCCGGGCCACAGAACTCCAGAACTTCCGGCCCAACAATTCGCGCACAGGGTACACCGCCTTTTCTCGGCTGTACTCGTGGTTCCACTCAGTGGCCGTGGCTTCCTCCACCGTGTGTGGCGCCATTTTCAAGACGTTGTCGTGGGCGTCGGCCTCGCCGCGTTCCACCGCGGCGATTTCCTCCCGGATGGCCAGCATGGCCTCCGCAAAGCGGTCCAACTCTTCCAAACTTTCGCTTTCCGTCGGCTCCACCATCAACGTGCCTGGCACAGGCCAAGACACAGTCGGGGCGTGGAATCCGTAGTCAATCAACCGCTTGGCGATGTCCATCACTTCAATGCCTGCTTTTTTGAACGCACGGCAATCCAGGATCATCTCGTGCGCCACCGTGCCGTTCTTGGCCTGGTAGAGTACGTCGTACGCCCCCGCCAAGCGGGCCTTCAAGTAATTCGCATTCAAAATGGCCACCTTGGTGCTCTCCGTCAAGCCGCTTTGGCCCAGCATCTTGATGTAAGCGTAAGAAATTTGGGCAACCAAGGCACTTCCAAAAGGCGCGGAGCTGACGGCATCAATGGAAGTGACCTCTCCTACCGCCACGACGTCGTGGCCTGGCAAGAACGGCACCAAATGCGAGGCCACGCCAATCGGACCCACGCCTGGGCCCCCTCCACCGTGAGGGATGGCGAAGGTCTTGTGCAGGTTGAGGTGACACACGTCGGCCCCGATCATGCCTGGGCTGGTGAGTCCAACCTGGGCGTTCATGTTGGCCCCGTCCATGTAAACCTGCCCCCCATGGGCGTGAATCATCTCCGTCACTTCAAGGACCGAGCTCTCAAACACCCCGTGCGTGGATGGGTAGGTGATCATCAAGGCCCCAAGGCTGTCGCTGTGCTGCTCCGCTTTGTCGCGCAAATCGTCGACGTCGATGTTGCCGTGCTTGTCGCAACTAACCACCACCACTTTCATCCCTGCCATGACGGCGCTCGCTGGGTTGGTGCCATGGGCACTGCTGGGAATCAAACAAATGTTCCTGTGGCTCTCTCCGCGGGCCGCGTGGTAGGCCCTGATCACCATCAACCCGGCAAATTCACCTTGTGCACCGCTGTTGGGCTGGAGGGACACCCCTGCAAATCCCGTGATCTCAACCAGGTCACGCTCGAGTTCGGCAAGCATGGCTCGGGTGCCTTTGGCTTGGTTGGCGGGGCAGAACGGGTGCAACTCTGCGAAAGCTGCCCATGCAATGGGGATCAACTCTGTCGAGGCATTCAACTTCATGGTGCACGACCCAAGAGGCATCATGGCGTGGGTCAAGCTCATGTCCTTGTTTTCGAGGTGCTTGATGTAGCGCATCATCTCCGTCTCAGACCGGTACCGGTTGAAGACAGGGTGGTGAAGGTAATCCACGGGACGGGCCAAGGGGCCCAGGAACGTTTCCTCGAAAACCACCCCTTGAACGGGACTCACTCCGAGCACAGAACACAAAGTCGAAAAATCGGTGCGGTTGATGCGCTCGTGAAGGGAGACGCCCACGTGCTCTCCATCTGGGTAGTAGCGAAGGTTGACCCGCTTGGCCTCAGCGCGAGCGCGAAGCGCCTTCATCGCGTCTTGGCCCCCTGCCACGTGCACCTTGAGGGTGTCGTAGTAGCACGCGTTCACGACGGTGAGCGCCTCGTTGGCCCCAAGCGAGATGGCCAGGGTACGGGCGTACGCATGGATGCGCTCTGAAATGGCGCGAAGTCCATGAGGGCCATGGTAGACGGCGTACATCGACGCCATCACCGCGAGCAAACTTTGCGCGGTGCAAATGTTGGACGTGGCTTTGTCCCGACGAATGTGCTGCTCCCGGGTCTGAAGCGCCATGCGGAAGGCTTGCTTGCCAAGGCGGTCGATGGAAACGCCGATGATGCGCCCTGGAAAATGACGCTTGAACGATTCCTTGGCCGCGAAGAACGCAGCGTGAGGGCCACCGTAGCCCATGGGCACCCCGAAGCGTTGGGAGCTCCCAACCACCACGTCCGCGCCCATTTGGCCTGGACTCTTCATGACCAGCAAGGCCATTAAATCTGTGGCGAATACGCTTCGCACCTCCAATGCAGCAAGACCCTTCATCAACTCCGTCAAGTCTTCCGCTGTCCCATTCGCATCAGGGTATTGCACCAAGCATCCAAAGACGCCTCCCTGTTCCGCGGCGGCCTGCATCTCCTCCCGAGGCATGAGCTCGAGGCTGATGTCCAAATGAGCCGCTCGGGTGCGCAACACGCTCAGCGTTTGTGGGAACACCGCCTCGTCCACCAAGAAATGTGTTCTGCCTTCCTTCACATGGGGACGAGGACGCGCTGCGTACAACATGGCCATGGCCTCCGCGGCGGAGGTTCCCTCGTCCAGCAGGGACGCATTGGCCACTTCCATGCCGGTCAAATCCATGACCATGGTTTGGAAGTTCAACAGGGCTTCGAGACGTCCTTGGGCAATCTCTGCCTGGTATGGCGTGTAGGCCGTATACCACCCCGGGTTTTCCAAAACGTTGCGGCGGATGACGCTAGGCACTTCGGTCGGGTAGTACCCCATGCCGATGTAGTTCCGGAACAGTGTGTTCTGGGACGCCAACCCGTCGATGTGTTCAAGGTACTCACTCTCGGTCAACGCCGTGGTGACGTCCAACCGTTCGCGCAAACGAATGCCGCCAGGCACCACGCGTTCAATGAGCTCGTTGAGCGAGGGGGCTCCGAGGGTACGGAGCATGCTGTTTTGGTCTTCGAGGCGAGGACCCACATGGCGAGACACAAAGCTTCCAATCTTCATGAAACCAGGATTTTTTGCGAGAAATTCCTTGATGAGAAGTGCAAAAATACATCTGGGGTTCTCCCGGTGGCACCCAAACCGTCAACATCACGTCCACCAAAGGGTCAATGGCGGCCATGGCCGCCCGATTTTTGCCACATGCTTTGGCGGTTGTTGTCATTCTCGCACCTCTGGATCGCGCTAGGCGCATTCGTGACCACCATGTTCAGTTGGATGTGGTGGGCGGAAGGGTCGCCCATGGAGCGCGGTGGCGTAAAAGTCGCCCTCTGGGTGGGTGCCGCCACAGGGCTGGGGTACACCGTGCAACGCGCCATCAAGCACATTCGACACCCCCACAACATGCCTCCTGGCCGTCGGCGGTTTTGGAACAAGACAAAGTGGCCCATGGTCTCCGCCTGGGGCCTTGCCTGGGCCAGCGGCACTTGGGCATTCTGGGACGAGTTGGGCTTGGAGGAGCCGGGGCGCGTGTCCGTTCTTGGCGCAGTGGCCCTCGCCTCCCTGGCGTATGCCTTCGTGCCAGGATGGGGCGGCGGGCTTCGAAAAGTCGTCTGGGTGAAAACCCCCCTGATTGCCGCGGTCTGGGCGACCGCCACCACCCACCACCCCGAGCTGGGCTGGGACGGCATCTTGTGGGCCCAGAGGTTTGTCTTCATCGCAGGGCTGACCTTGCCCTTCGACATTCGGGATCTGGAAGTCGACAGGCACCACATGGACACGCTGCCTCAGGTCACTTCCCCTGACACAGTTCTGTTTTGGTCGAGGTGCCTTCTGGCCAGTGCCGGACTCTTCAGCTTGGCTGTGTGGGGGTGGCGCCTCGTCCAACACGGCGTCCGTTCCATCGATGCGGCACCCTTGCTGCTCGCCCTGCAAAGCGTTTGGGCCTTGTGGTTGCTCAGGCCCAAAGTGGCCATGAGAGCCTTGACGAGTTCCAAGGAATGGCTCCGCGAACACAAGACCGGTTGGCAGCTGGACGGGGTGCTTGTCATGCCTTGCGTCGTGGCCCTGGCCTTGCACGTCATGCTCTTGATGCTGACACAGATGATGTGAGGCTGAACTCCAGGCCCTCAGCATTTGTCCTACATTCACAGTCAACCAACAAGCCATGATTTTGACCCGATTCCCCTTTGCTGTTCCTGTGGTGGGACTCTCCGCGATGCTCTTCTTAGCAGGGTTTCCCACTTCCCACGCTCAGTGGCTGGATTGGGACCTCCAGACCGACAGCCGCCTGGCGCTTTCTTCTGTGGCCCAATCGGACGACGAGGAAAAAGACATTTGGCCTGCCGACCTGAACAAAGACGGATGGACCGACGTGATTGTGGTCAGGAAGGAGCCGTTTTCTGCGGCGACTGAACCTGCCAAGTCCGACCTCTTGCTGATCAACCAAGAGGGCACCTTGGTGGACATGACGGCAGAGTTGGCCCCTGAGTTCTTGACCAACGTGAGCTTTGCCAGGGACGTCTACACGGTGGACGTGAATGGTGACACGTGGGATGACGTGGTCATCATCAACACGTTCAACCAGCAGCCCATGCTTTACATGAACCTCGGAGACGACGAGAACGGACAGTGGATGGGGTTGGCGGACGAATCGGCCGAGCGTTTCCCTGAATTGACAAGCGACCAGCCGTTGATGTGCGCCGTGTGGGCTGGGGATTTGACTGGCAATGGCGCCCAGGATTTGTACTTCGTGAACTACCGGGTCAACAGCGGTGGAGGCACGGCCAAGGACTTCTTGCTCATCAACGACGGCACAGGACACTTTACCGACGAAGGCGAATCCCGGGTTGGCGAATTGCTCCACAGTGCGTTCGGGACAGCGGGGCAAATCCACGACATGGATGGCGACGGCGACCTTGACATTGTCAAAAACACCACGTTGTACAACGTCGCCCCTTGGAACAGTCGCGGCGTGTTGGTCCTGTTCAACGACGGAGGAGGGCATTTCAACAATTGGCAAAACTTGGTGCCCAACGCATCCCCGTACATGTTTGAAGTGGCCGACTTCAACGGCGATGGCAAACTGGATCTCTACGTGGTCGACGACGGCAGCGACAAACTGCTCACCGCCACAGAACACGTCGCCGACACCCAGCTCGGGTTCAACACCGTGAACCTCGGCTTCCCTTCCTCCAATGGTTTCGGGGGGAATGTGCACGCCGCCGACCTGGACTTGGACGGCGACCTGGACGTGGTGGTCTCGGACGTGGACGTGGACATCCCGCCGTGCAACAGCGGGCGGCGCATGGCGATTTACGAGAATGTAGATGGGACGTTTTCCGACCCTTACGGCACGACAACGTTCGATTGGGTCACCAACAGCTACGACGTGGCGTTGCTCGACATCAACAACGACGGGCTCGTGGACATCTTCAGCGGGAAGTGCTCCGGCTACGAAGTGATCATGTCTGACAACTGCGCGTTGGCGTCGAGTTCGGCAGATTACGATTTGGACGGAGTGCCCGACGCCTGTGACGTGTGCCCCAACAACCCTGATCCCAACTGCGAAGTGCAAGGTTCCTACCCTGTGGTGAGCACGGACCACAGCATGGCTCGCCAATGGAACGACATGCTCCTGGAAAGCATCCGGGCAGACTT
Organism: Flavobacteriales bacterium UBA7382; assembly: GCA_002469765.1. Taxonomy (GTDB): domain Bacteria; phylum Bacteroidota; class Bacteroidia; order Flavobacteriales_D; family Sanyastnellaceae; genus UBA11663. Next base: position 7,049 of record DKNS01000041.1, read on the forward strand.
CGCCCGACCCACGGTGCATGCACGCAACCTTTGGCACAGTTCCTTGCTGATGTGGGACGTGTGGGCCGTGATGGACAGCGCCGCGTGTCCAGCATTCTTAGGTCAGGACTTGGGCGGGTTCATGGCAGCATTTGATGAATTCACTCCAGCAACAGACATGGAGACGGCACGAGATGAAGCCATTGCCTTTGGCATGTATCGGCTCTTAAGCCACCGCTTTGCCGCCGCCCCAGGGGTGGACGATCTCCTGGTCGGTTACGACATCCACATGGACATCTTGGGCTACGACGTGAATTTCACCAGCACGGACTACTCCGGGGGCGACGGCCGCGCACTTGGCAACCACCTGGGGGCGCAGCTCATCGCGTTTGGCCTTCAAGACGGCGCCAACGAGGCCAGTGGATACGCCAACACGGTCTACGAACCTGTGAATCCCTCGCTGATTGTCGACTTGGATGGCAACGACACGGTGGAGGACTTGAACCGGTGGCAGCCACTCACGTTGGACTTGTTCATCGACCAAAGTGGCAACGTCATTCCTGGAGAAACACCACCCTTCCTGTCGCCAGAATGGGGCCAAGTGACCTCGTGGGCACTGGAGGACCAAGACCTCAATACCTTCACCAGAGAAGGATTCAACTACCAGGTTTACCATGACCCCGGACAGCCGGCGTTGCACGCCATGGATGGTTCAGGCACCTCGGGAATTTACCAAACAGGACACAGCATGGTGGCGTTGTGGTCAGGCATGCTTGACCCCACCGACGGGACGATGTGGGACATCAGCCCAGCTTCGATTGGAAACCGCGACTCCTACCCCACAACGCTCGAGACGTACTCGACCTTGTACGACGCGACGAACGGCGGATCGCCCAGCCCTGGCCACGACCTCAACCCGGCCACAGGCGAAGCGTACGCACCCAACATGGTGCCCCGTGGCGATTACGCCCGAGTACTGGCAGAATTTTGGGCGGACGGCCCGGATTCCGAGACCCCTCCTGGCCATTGGTTCACCATCCTGAATTACGTCAGCGACCACCCCGAATTGGTGAAGCAATTCCAAGGCGAAGGGCCCGTCATGGACGATTTGGAGTGGGACGTTAAGGCGTACCTCGCCCTGGGTTCCGCCATGCACGATTGTGCCATCTCGGCGTGGGGTGTCAAAGGGTGGTACGACTCTTCCCGGCCCATCACGGCCATCCGGGGCATGGCGGAGCTTGGACAAAGCTCAGACCCCGACTTGCCGAGCTACCATCCAGGGGGATTGCCTCTTGTTCCAGGCGCCATTGAATTGATCGAGGCCGGAGACCCTTTGGCTGGCATTGGAGGCCAACAGGTGGGTGAAGTGAAGCTATGGGCTTGGAAAGGGAGCGATGCCATCAACAACATCGACACGGAATTTGCGGGTGTGGGCTGGATCCTCGCAAAGGCATGGGAACCTTACCAACGGCCGTCCTTTGTCAGCCCCAACTTTGCCGGCTACGTAAGCGGCCACAGCACATTCTCCCGTGCTGCCGCTGAGGTGTTGACGGCCTTCACTGGCGACGCCTATTTCCCCGGCGGCATGGGCACCTTCATGGCGCCCGCAGGAGAATTCTTGGTCTTCGAAGATGGACCCAGCGTGGACGTCGAGTTGCAGTGGGCCACCTACCGAGATGCCTCCGACGAATGCAGTTTGTCCCGCATCTACGGGGGCATTCACCCGACGTTTGACGACGTACCAGGACGCCTCATGGGCATCGACATCGGGCTTGACGCCTTTCAACGTGCCGTCTCGTTTTACGGAGGCGACGCTGCAGAAGGTCCATGCACCTCCACCCCTGAGCCCGAGACTTGCCCCGGCGACCTGGACGACGACGGCTTCGTGACCATCTCCGATGTGCTCATTTTGTTGGGCGACTTCGGGTGCACCAGCGAGTGCGTTGGCGATGTGGATGGAGACGGAGTGGTGACTGTGGCCGACCTTTTGGGAGGCATCCTCGCTTCCTTCGGCGAAGCCTGCCTTTGATGGTACTTTTGGAAGCCATGCAAGAGCTTCCAACCCGCGACGAGTCGCGACGTCTCGACCAAGCCGACCCGCTCAGCGCGTTTCGGTCTCGGTTTCACATCCCCCAACATCAAGGGGAGGACGCCATGTACTTTACAGGAAACAGTCTGGGATTGCAGCCCAAAGGCGCAGCGGCAGCCCTTCAAATCGAGCTGGAAGATTGGGCCACCCACGGCGTGGAAGGCCACTTTCAGGGCAGAAATCCCTGGGTCAGCTACCATGAGCGATTTGCCTCTGGGTTGTGCCACTTGACAGGCGCCAAACCCCACGAGGTGGTGGCCATGAACGGGCTCACCGTCAACCTCCACCTTCTGCTTGTCAGTTTCTACCGCCCCTCTGGACGACGCAGAAAAATGATGTGCGAAGCCAAGGCCTTCCCAAGCGACCGCTACGCATTGTGCAGCCAAATCCGAATGCACGGCGGCAACCCTGAAGAAGACCTCATCGAGGTGGCCCCGAGAGAAGGAGAACACCTCATCCGTGAAGCGGACTGGCTGGCCGCCATCGGGCGCGCGGGCGACGAACTGGCCACAGTCATGGTGGGCGGGGTGAACTACTACACCGGTCAATGGCACAACCTCAAATCCATCACTCAAGCAGCCCATGAGGTGGGCGCCACATGTGGATTCGACTTGGCCCACGCCATGGGCAACGTTCCGCTCCAGTTGCACAACTGGAACGTCGACTTTGCGTGCTGGTGCTCATACAAGTATGTCAACTCAGGCCCCGGCGCGGTTTCCGGCGTGTTCGTGCATGAACGTCATGTCCGAGACAACAACGGTCAAGGCACCCTGATGCCACGCCTGGAGGGCTGGTGGGGCCACGATGCGGCAAGCCGGTTCGACATGAACCCCGAGTTCATTCCCATGCCAACGGCCGAAGCCTGGCAACTCAGCAATGCCCCTGTACTCAACATGGCCGTGCACAAGGTGGCCCTCGACCTGTTCGAAGATGCAGGCATGGATGCCCTGCGCGAACGCTCCATGCGCCTGACAACCTACCTGGAGCGATTGGTCGAATGCGTGGCCCAACGCACCGGAACTGAACTTGAAATCTTAACCCCGAGCGACCCTGCTCAACGCGGATGCCAATTGAGCATTGTGGCCCACGGGCATGGGCGGTCCTTGTTCGAGCACCTCATGACACACGGGGTGGTGGTGGACTGGCGGGAACCCGCCGTCATCCGCATGGCTCCGGTCCCGCTGTACAACAGCTTTGAGGACATTGCGCGCTTTGGCAAGGTGCTTGAAGAAGGGCTGATGGCTGTGGACCAGGGCTGAGGAAAGGGTTTTCTTTCGTCCTTTGCACCATGGCAAGATCACGCTACGCTGTATTTGGCGCGGGCCGGTATGGCACCCAAATTGCATTGTCACTGGCCCAAAGGGGGGCCGAAGTCTTCACATTTGACGCGGACCCTGGCCGCGCCGAATTGCTCAAAGAAGACGTGGCGTTGGCGGTCACCTTGGACGCCACCGACAAGAAGGCGCTCATGGCACAGCACGTCGAAGACTTGGACGCCGCGGTGGTGGCCATTGGTGAAAATTTCGAAGCCACCATGTTGACGACCCTCAATCTCCTGGACCTTGGCCTGCCTCGTGTCATCGTGCGTGCCAACGATGCCAACCAAGAGCGCATCCTCCGTAGCCTGGGAGTCACCGACATTTTGCGGCCCGAAAGCGAGGTGGCTGAAGTGGTCAGCGAGCGACTCATCAACCCCAACATCCGCGGTTTCTTGACCCTCCCGGACGACTATGAAATCGCCGAAATCAAGGCTCCTGAAGCTTGTCACGGGCGTCGCTTGGCAGACATGGATTTGGCCAACCGGTACGAGTTGCGGCTCATCACAATACGCCGCGAATTCAAGGAAACAGGCGACAACGGCGCTCCCTGCGTGCGGGAACATATTTTGGGCGTCCCCAAGCCCGACATCACCATTGAAGCCACAGACACCCTTGTGGTGTTTGGCTCCCTAGGTGCGGTCCACAGGTTCTTGGACATCAACGGCTGACCGAGCCGCGTGCGCAGGCCGCTGAATCAAGCTGCCAAACCGTCTCCACTTCCCAATTGGCCCGAAGCGCCACAGCATCAAGGTGCAAAACAGGCTCAGGTGTCTGCCATCGGCCAACATCCACTTGTTCCCAGA
>DKNS01000183.1 GCA_002469765.1 Flavobacteriales bacterium UBA7382
TGTTGGAGCGTGAAGGAGCGTGGCGTGAGATGGCCCAGCAAGTGGCCCACGAGATCAAAAACCCACTGACGCCCATGCGGCTTGGCGCGCAGCATTTGGAACGGGCCTGGGCCGACGAAGCGGACGATTTCGAAGACAGACTGAAGCGTTACACCAACACCACAATCCAGCAGATTGACACCTTAAGCCACATCGCAGAAGGCTTTGCCCTGTTGGCCACGGACGGGGCGGTGGAGCCGCAGCAGGTGGAATTGGGGGAGTTTCTGGAGGACGTCACGGGCTTGCACGCAGAACGCAACGTGAAGTTGGTTCATCAGGACGGAATTCAGGTTTGGGTATGGGCGGACAAAACTCGCCTGGTTAGGGCGTTCAACAATTTGATCAGGAATGCGTTGGAATCGAAGTCGGACGGAGATGTGGAGGTGATCGTGACGTTGCGTGTCCAAGGAGATCGTGCATCCGTGACCGTGGCAGACAACGGCGACGGCATCGACCCCGAACGCATGACCCGCATTTTCGAGCCCAAATTCACCACCAAAACCCATGGCCTTGGGCTCGGGTTGGCCATGGTGCGCGCCATCGTGCAAGGCGCAAAAGGCAAGGTGGCCGTGCAATCAAAGGAGGGCGAAGGAACTGAATTTGAGGTGAGGCTGCCCCGTGTCACACCAGGGGGTGCAACACAGGCCGGCTGATCGCAGCATCGTTGTCCATGGGCGCCACCTGCAGATTGAGGAGGTACAACCCGTCTTGCACTTCGTCGGGCACGTGGATGAATTCGGTGATGGTGCAGCCATGCCTTGGCTTGTCAGGCACCCTCCAAAATGCGTGGTGGGCCTCTAAGAGGCCGCCGTCGACCTCCCTGTCCACAGAAGGGAGATCCACCAGCAAATGCTTCACTCCGGATTGAACCAGCCGGTCTATGAATGCGACCGTGAAGTAGGGAGGGTTGGTGTTGGACCAAGCGCGTGTGCGCTTGTCGTTTCCGTTGGGCGTGGTCCGAATGGCCACCGCTTCGCCCAACGGCGAGCTCACATTGTCAAGCAAGTCCGCATCGAGAACGTGGTCGTCCCCCAATTCCTGTGGCGTCAAGGTCATTACGGCGCAGGGCATCAGCGACGGCAGGTTGCGGAAGCATGCGTCCACGCTGTGGATGTCTTTGGTGATGTGTCCGAGACATTCCGTATGCGTTCCATGTCCGTGGGGGTTGAAGGTGATGTCCCTGAAGTTCACCGAACCGCCTTCGGCGACGGCGCCCACAAACCCTTCTCCACGAACGGGGACCATTGTGGGATCGTTGACATACCAAGCCGACGGGTTGGCCTTGCCGTTGCCCGCAAGCACCAAGCTGAGGTCGATCGCTTGGGAGAGGTCTGCTTGGTGGACCTCGCCGTTCCACGTGAACTGACAAATCATGTTCCCCAAGAAACGAAGAAAGGCGCCCCGAGGGGCGCCTTTCAGCAAAGTCAATGTCGCGAAGCCTTACTCGAACAAGAAGCCGATCCGGAGTTGTCCGGTGCTGTAAGTGCCGAGGAAGTTGGTGCCGTTGTAGTATGCGTTGCGCGCAAAGTCGTTCGTGGTGTCGAAGTTCTCAGGAGACTGTTCGTCCCAAGTGTGCCACAAGTCATCCACTGCAGTCACCACACCAGCGTTCTCAAGCGAAGTCCATGGCTCGCCGTTGATGACGTAGTTGACTTCCTGGTTGGTGCTCCATTGGTAACCGCTTTCGGTGGCGGTGTTCTGCACGAACTGCGACGTGTTCTCGTCGCCTTGACCGGCGTCGAAGTACATGTTGAAGGCGTCGTTGTTGGACGTGCTGATGGTGGAGCTGATGCCTGAAGTCTGTGAGAAACGGAGACCCGCTTCAAAGCCGACGTAAATCGCGTCGTTGAAGTAATAGTCTGCGCCGAACAAGAGATCTACATTGATGGTGGAGGCGGTGACGATGTTGGAGTAGTTCCACACATCCCACTGGGCGGGGTCTGGCTCGTCTTCCCAAAACGCCTGATCCACAGTTTGGCCGTTGATGTTGACTGCGCTGAAGTGGTCACGCTGCAAAGTCAAAGACGACCTGCCATAGCTCGCTCCGAGAGCGACGTAGGGGGACAGGTTGTCGGTGCCCTTGAAGTGCATTTCGTAGCCCAATCCCAACTCAAAGGAAGAGTTGATGTTGGCGAGGTACAAGTCTGGGTGGGTCTCGTTGGCTGCGCCAGTCTGGCCCAGGGAGTTTTCAGGCACCACCAAGTACTTGTTGTTGGTGTTGTTCAACCCCAAGGTCACGCGCAAAGCGCGGTCGTCGTCCATGAAGTTTCTGTACTTCAACGTAGACGAGTTGATGGGGTTGCCACCGAAGGGGGCAAACGCCACTTCAATGTTGTGTTCTCCGCCGAGCTGCTTTTGCGCTTGGGCAGAGGTGAAGGCCGAAGAAACAAGGGCCAAGGTGAACATCAGTTTTTTCATGACTGAGAATTAGGTTTCAATTGAATCAGTGGTGCAAGAAAGCACACAACGGAGCTCGCAGCAAGGCTTCGGCTTGTCAACATCCACAAATCGGGTTGTTGATAACCTCACTCTACCGTGACGCTTTTCGCCAAGTTCCGCGGTTGGTCCACATTGCACCCCCTCAACAACGCGATGTGGTAGCTCAAAAGTTGCATGGGGATCGCGGTCAACAACGGTGCGAGCGCTTCGTGCGCCCTTGGAACCTCGACAGTGTGGTCCGCAAGGGACTTGACTTGGGTGTCTCCCTCCGTGACAATGGCCAGGATTTGGCCTCCGCGGGCCTTCACTTCCTGGATGTTGCTCACCACCTTTTCGTACACGTCGTCTTGGGTGGCGATGAAAATGACGGGCATGTCCTCGTCGATAAGCGCAATGGGTCCGTGCTTCATCTCAGCTGCGGGGTAGCCTTCGGCATGGATGTAGCTGATTTCCTTAAGCTTAAGCGCGCCTTCCAAAGCGACAGGAAATTGATACCCTCGACCGAGGTACAGGGCGTTTTCTGCCCCGGCGAACAACTTGGCAATTTCTCCAATGGCGGGAGCGGACTCGAGACACTGTTCCACCAAACCGGGGATGTTGTCCAACCCCGACACCAAACGCATGAACACGCCGTCGTCCACCCGGCCCAATCGGCGACCTACGTGAAGCGCCATGGCTGTCAAGACGGCGACTTGTGCAGTGAAGGCCTTGGTGCTGGCCACCCCAATCTCTGGACCAGCGTGTGTGTAGGCTCCCGCGTCGGTCTCCCGCGCGATGCTGGACCCCACCACGTTGCACACCCCAAAGATGTGGGCACCCGCATCTTTGGCAGAGCGGATGGCGGCCAGGGTGTCTGCCGTTTCTCCGCTTTGGGAAATGGCCAACACGACGTCGGTGTCGCGGATGATGGGGTTCCGATAGCGAAATTCAGAGGCGTATTCCACTTCCACAGGGATGCGGGCCAGACTTTCGAAGAGGTATTCAGCCACCAACCCTGCGTGCCAGCTGGTTCCGCAACCCAAGATGAGGATGCGCTGAGCCTTTTCCCACTCACCCCAGTTTTCGTCAATGCCGGACATGGTGGTCGTGCCCCGCTGGAGGTTGACCCGCCCTCGGATGGAGTCGCGGATGGAACGCGGCTGCTCGTAAATCTCCTTCAGCATGAAGTGCTCGTATCCGCCTTTTTCGAGGGAGGCGATCTCCAATTCAATGGCTTGGATTTCCGGGGTGACATCTGCGTCCCCGATGGTTCGGATGGACAATTTTCCATCGCGTGTCATCGTCGCAACTTCTTCATCCTCCAAGTAAACCACGTTCTTGGTGTGCGCCACGATGGGCGTGGCGTCGGACCCCACAAAAAAGTCGTTTTTGCCACCCACCCCAATCACGAGGGGGCTGGCCTTCCGCGCGGCAACCAGGCGGTCTGGTTGGGACTGGTCCAACACCACAATGGCGTAGGCCCCCACCACTTCTTTCAAGGCGATACGCAAAGCCTCTGGGAGGTCTAGCCCCGTGGAGGTCATGACCTCCTCGATGAAATGCGCCAACACTTCAGTGTCGGTGTCGCTGACAAGGGTGTGCCCCCTGTCGGAGAGCAGGTCTTTCAGCGATTCGTAGTTCTCGATGATGCCGTTGTGGATGACTGCGATCCGGCCTTTGCTTCCTGCATGCGGGTGAGCGTTGCGGTCGCTTGGGGGTCCATGGGTGGCCCAGCGGGTGTGTCCAATTCCGACGGTGCCTTTGGGAATGTCCTCAGCCACATGGGCTTCCAGGTTCGCCACTTTGCCCTCTTTCTTTTCCACCCGGAGCTTTCCCCCTTCTTCGAGGGTGGCGATGCCTGCGCTGTCGTACCCTCGGTATTCAAGACGGGTCAACCCGTCAATTAAAATGGGGTACGCTTGTTTCGGTCCCAAGTAACCTACGATTCCGCACATGGTGAGTTCAAGTTCCTAAGGTGATGGTCAGTCTTGCAGGCGTGTCGTGCTCAGGACCGTGGAGCACCACGCCGGTCACAGAAATGCCTGCTTTGTTGGATACAAGATACAGGTTTCGGCCGACCAGTTGGCCTTGCATGAATTGGTGCACTGTGCTGGTCATGTTGAATACGTAAGCGTTCTGGGTGGCATCGTATTCCCCGCCAATGGGGATGGGTGCGTTTTGGTCAGGTGTGGAGCCAAATGTTCCGTCCTCCCGTTCTAAAAACACAAACAATTGATCTTGGGGGTTGCCCGGCTTGATTCCCCACTCGGATTCGACCGGAACAGTAAGCTCGGCCTTGAGGACTGTGGGGGGGTGGCCACTGCTGTCAACCAAGGAGGTGAGGTGGGGGAACGTGACCCGGGTTTTGCAACCCGATGCAGCCAACACGTACGACCTCATCGCGCCGTCCAGCGCGGTGACATCAGGGTTTTCGAATTCCGCCAAACCCTGGGTGAAGTGGTGGTTGAAGACGTTGACACGCGCACTGAGCGAGCTTATGAGGAAGTCGTAGAACGTGGTGTCGCTGTCGTTGTGGTAATGCAGACGCATCACGCTCAAGCCGCTGTTGATGTCCAGTGCGGCGATGCCATGCCCATTTCCGGCGTGTTGGATGGCCACGCCTGGAAGGGCGTCAAACCACGAGGCGTTGTTGTCGAAAGATGCTGAATCGAGGTC
>DKNS01000008.1 GCA_002469765.1 Flavobacteriales bacterium UBA7382
TAGGCTTCAAGCCCTCCCATTCTAGGGTGGTGTCCTTGTGAGCGCGCACCAAATCCCCCTGTGCACCTTGACCCAGGGTAACTTCAACCCACCCAGGACAGGCCACGTCCTCCAGCTTCAGTCGCCACTTGGCCAGGGCATCTTGGGTCAGGGTGCTCCACACCAACTCCAACGTGTCTTGGGGCCAAGTCTCCTGCGCATCCTCCCGAAAAAGTGCGTTTGGATAAAAGGTGGTTTGCACCGACACCCCGGGCCGTTCCGCCTGGGGGCAGTTCAACCTCACATTTGACCATGTGAGGTCCCAGCTCGCCTGCACTTCCACACTGTCCACCCACACCATGACTTGGTCTTCATCCAAGCTGTCCAAGGGGGCAGAAAACTCAAAGACCGGCACCTCGTTGGGCATCAGCCGACCCTGCGGCTTGGACTTCAGCCGCAACGAATCTGTGTCCACCAACCGTGGCCTCGGAACCGCCATGGTGTCCAAACGACCTTGCGTTTGCCCCCAAATTGGCGCCCTGTGCCACACCAGTTGAATGTCCGCACTGTCCATGTCCTGGCTCCAGCCTCGGGCGTGCACCGTTCCGTCTGAAGGAGGCAATCCCGAAAGCTGCAAAGTCTTCTCCGCAGGGATCAGCCATTCCAAAGAATCAGACCTCGCCCAAGACTCGCTCAAACGCCACGATGCCCACCCCCATTCGTCCCTCACAGCCTCAGACATGTAAGGCGTCGAAGGTGCCGTTGTGGCGCCAGACCACAACCCCCAAAACATGGTGTCCATCGAAGAGACCTGCTTCTCCAAAAGTGCAACATCCTCTCCGGGTTCCCACGCGTAATTGCGGTTGTCGTCATGCAACGCCACCACCTGGAAGTCCGCCTTCGGTAAAAACGAAACGTCGAAACGTCCGTCTTCCAGAGTCGTGGCCACGTATGACGGGGTGGCCCCTTTAATTACGCTGTCCACCGGCCAAGAAGCTGGAAACAACATGACCCTCATCCCAGGTTGGGCATCCCCTGTCAGGGCGTCGAGCACCCTGCCCCGAATGGAAAGGGTGTCAAGAACAGGACCTGTCGAAAAAGCATGTCGCAAGTTGGTGGCTGCATTTCCTTCATTGACGTCGGCGACCGCATCGCCAAATTGAAATACATAGGTTGTTTGGGCACGCAACGGCTCATTCCAACTCACCCACACTTCCCGTCCCCGCACCTCCAAGTCCACGGAACCATTCAACGGAGGACTCACCAACAATTGCGACCTCCAATTGGATGCCTTCACATACTCGTCAAACTCCAAGACCACGCGCTGAACTTTGACTTGGGTTGCTCCCAATTCTGGAAAAGCCGACACAAGTTGAGGGGGGATCTCGTCTTTGGGGCCGCCCGATGGCGAGCCTACTTGGGCGCAAGAAGCCAGCACGACACACGCCAGCATCCACCACCATTGTCGCATGCTCTTCATGACCAAGACCAAGTGGGCCAAACGCGTTCCACCAATGCCATCAAAGCCTCCAAACTTGCCAATTCTTCCGGCGCGAAATCGTTGGCCGAGGCGCTGTCAATGTCCAACACGGCAACCACCTCGCCGTCGGGAGAACAGATGGGGAGCACCACTTCGCTCAAGCTCGCACTGCTGCATCCAACATGGCCTGGAAACGCATGCACATCTGGCACAACCTGGGTGGCTTTGGCTTCCCAAGCTGCCGCGCACACTCCCTTTCCGCGATGAAGACGCGTGCAAGCCACAGGACCTTGAAACGGTCCGAGCACCAAGTTGTCCGCCCCCTTGTCGACAAGGTAAAATCCCACCCAATGCCATCCGGTGGCGGACCAGATTGCCGCAGCCAAGTTGGCCAGATTGGCCACCCCCGATGATTCGCCAGTCAGCAAACCCTCAAGAGGAGACAACAAATGCTGCAAACGGGCTGCACGGGGAAGAGTGGGATCGATGGGAAGGTTATGCACCACGCCCCAAAAGTACGACCTGAGTCAAGCCATGGCCAACCAAGCCCCACCGACGCATGTGTGGCCTGCTGCCGCCAATGCCTGGGCGCATGTCCTGTATGTCGCGCCTGTTGTCAACACGTCGTCGACCAACACCACCCTTCTCGGAAATGAGGTGGAATTGCCCACGTAAGATGCCTCCAACACGCGCATGCGTTCCACCCGAGACGACCCAGTCAAGGAGCGCCGATGGGCTGCCCTGGCCAGCATGGAAGTCTCCATCGGAAGCCCCCACCCTGAAGCCAAGCCCCGCGCCAACGATTCCGACGGATTGAACCCGCGACGAATTCGCCGACGCCAATGCGAAGGCACAGGAACCAAAACCGTGCCTGGAGGCGGGGGCGGCCAAGCTGCAGCCATCCAACGTCCAAGTCGCTTCCCAGGGTCTGCCCGCCCGCCGTATTTCATGCGATGCAAGATTTGGGACGTTCCCCGTTCGGCACACAAGCGAAATCCCAACGCATGCGGTCGGGCCCCAGCTCGAAGTTGCCCCAGCGCCAAGCTGCTGGGGCTCGGAGGCAGCACAGGCCACGCCAGACGGCACCCTGGACATGTCCCTGCCACTTCATTCGCCAACAAGAACCCGCCGCACTCCCAGCACCGTCCCAAACCCAACCAAGTCCGCCACATGAACCCAAAGTTGACCTCACGCTGCCAGCCGCCCCTCTGTGATTTTGCCCACGTTGGTGCGGCACTCACCTGCGTGGCGGCTGTACCTTCATGGTGTGAAATTTGGGAAACTCGACGCCCCCCCGGAAAGCATGGATTGGACACTCCCCGCAAGTGCTCCAGGTTTCACCATGGCCGATGCGAGATCGTCCGACGACGACCCTTCTCCCGAAGTGCGGGTGGGCGGAACCATGTGGACCATTCGGCCTTGGCGCGGGACAGTGTACCCTGCGCAGGACCCTCAACGAACCTGGCCAGCGCACTACGGCCGGCAGTTTGGCACCCTTGAATTCAATGCGACGCACTACCGCATTCACCCTGCGGACCGCATGGCAAAATGGGCGAGTGCCATGCCTGAGGGGTTCAGGTTTTGTCCCAAGTTTCCACAAATCATCACCCACTTCAGGCGCTTCAAGGGGTGCGAAAGTCCCACCGACGACTTCATCGAGGGCTTGCTTGCCTTGGGGGCCAATCTTGGGCCTTCGTTCATCCAATTGCCTCCACATTTTGCGCCCCACCATGCCGAGGCCATGCGAGGGTATCTGGCCAAGTGGCCACGTGAATTGAAAGTGGCCGTGGAATTCAGGCATCCAGGTTGGTTTGAAGGTGGCACAGAGGCAGAGGAAACTTGGGCGCTGATGAGGGACCTGGGCATGGGGGCGGTCATCAGCGATACGGCAGGCCGTCGAGACGCCTTGCACATGCGCGTCACAGCCCCGTTTGTGCTGGTCCGTTTCGGGGGATACGAAGGTCACGCCTCAGACGAGGCCCGCCTGGAAGCGTGGGCCCAACGCATCGCAATGTGGCGAGACGATGGGTTGAAAGAATTCCACCTGTTGGTCCACCAGCCCGACAGCGTGCACACCCCAGAAACGTGCCGGCAATTTGCCCGATTGGTGGACGACCGGACGGGCTTGAAAGTCCAAGCCCCTGTGGACGCAGATGTCGGCCTGGACGGCACCAGCACGCACGGTGGCCACTGAACACAAGGCCTTCAGCTCCAGAACATGGCGTAAAGTGCCACCAACACAACCATAATGGCAAATGCACCCACGTTGTACAGCCCGTCGGTGCGGAAGGTGTCACGCGACAATTCAATCGCTTTGGAGTCGCGGGTGCCTTGCCCGTTGCGTGCGCTTACCAAGGCGATGATGCCCATGGTGACCAACGACGTGAGGCCCATTTGGTCCAAGAAAGGCAAGTCCAAAAACAAGGGGCTTCCCGACCACCCCTTGGGGGCCACCTTGAAGTACATGGCCACAGGAATGCTCAAAAGTGCGCCCCAAATGGCCCCTTGATTTGTGGCCTTCTTCCAGAAAAGACCCATCAAAAAGACCGCCAAAATGCCCGGACTCACGACCCCTGTGTATTCTTGAATGAACTGGAACGCCTGGTCAATGCCCCCGAGCAGCGGCGCCGTGCACGCCGCGACCGCCAAGGCGACTGCGGCCGAAATGCGCCCCACCTTCACGGTGGTTCGGTCGTCCGCACCTGGGCTGATGTGCTGCCTGTAAATGTCCATGGTGAAGATGGTGGAGGTGGAATTCAACATGGACGCCAACGACGATACGATGGCGGCCGTCAATGCTGCAAATGCAAGCCCTTTCAACCCAGCCGGCAAGAATTGGAGCAACCACGGATACGCCTTGTCTGCCTCGGAAAGGGAGGGCATGTTTTCGGTTGCCCCTTCGCCCAACCCCAACATCACGCCAGGGTCGTTCACCATCACAAACGCCGCGATGCCCGGGAGCACAACCACCATCGGCAAAATCAATTTGAGGACGGCGGCAAAGAGGATTCCGCGCTGGGCCTCTTTCAGGGATTTGGCGGCCAACGTGCGCTGGATGATGTACTGGTTGAAGCCCCAATAATACAAGTTGGCCACCCACATGCCACCGACCAACACCCCGATGCCTGGGAGGTTGTTGTATTGAGGGTGGTCCCGTTGCAGAATCATCACGAAACGCTCAGGCGCAACGTCCATCATGGTCTGCATGCCAACCCACATACCCGCTCCACCTGAAACCGCATCCAGCGCCAAATATGACGTGACCAAACCTCCCATCACAAGAAACACAACCTGGATGACGTCGGTCCAAGACACCGCACTCAATCCGCCATACAAGCTGTAAGCTGCCGCAAACAAGGCGAGCCCCAACACCCCATACCCCATGGGGAAACCCATGATCGTCTCCAAGGCCAACGACCCCAAGTACAAGACCGATGCGAGGTTGACGAACACGTACAAGCCAATCCAGAAGACGGCCAGGATGGTTTTAAGCTGGGGGCTGTACCTCTTCTCCACAAATTCTGGAATCGTGTACAAACCCTTTTCAATGAAAATGGGCAAAAAGTACTTCCCCACGACGAGCAGCGTCAACGCGGCCATCCACTCGTATGACGCGATGGCCAACCCAAGCGTGAATCCACTTCCAGACATGCCAATGAACTGCTCTGCGCTGATGTTGGCAGCGATCAAACTGGCGCCAATGGCCCACCATGGCAAGCTCTTGCTCGCCAGGAAATAGTCTTCGGCACTTTTTTCTCGGCCGTCTTTGGACCTGGACACCCAAAGACCGACACCCAAGATCAGCAAGGCGTATGCAATGAAAATGACGCTGTCAAGCGTCGAGAATGTTGTGTTCATGAGAGGGTGACGTGGTGTTCGTCGGTCAAGCTAAGCCACACGAGAACACCTTGATGTACTTTGGACGCATGGCAGCTTCAGTGCGCATCTTGAATGAACAACCCGGCATGGCCGGCCAACTCCTGTTGAACCTTCGAGATGCGTCCACCCACCAGGACAAGGCGGCTTTCCGATGGAACATGCAACGCTTGGGCCGCGAATTGGGCAGTGCCTTGGCTCAGGTGTGGGACATGAAGGAAGCCTCATGCCAAACCCCGCTCGGACAAGCCACCGAGCAAGTCCCTTCAGCGCAACCCATACTTGCGTG
>DKNS01000143.1 GCA_002469765.1 Flavobacteriales bacterium UBA7382
GCGCTGGCTGGCTCAGCTCAATTTGGCACAGCCCCCGATTTCAACGTCACCGACCTGGACGGAAACACCCATCAGCTCTACGCAGACATCCTTGACCAAGGGTTGATTGCGGTGATCGACGTGTCCGCCACGTGGTGCGGTCCTTGCTGGAACCTTCACAATTCCCACGCGTTGCAGGAATTGCACGAGGCGTACGGCCCCGACGGCACCAACCAGCTGCGTGTGATGTTTTACGAGGGCGACGGATCCACCACCCTTGACGACATCATGGGCACGGGCTCGGCCACGTTGGGCGACTGGACCGACGGCGTGACTTACCCCATTGTCAACGAGAGCCCACTCTCCTTGGACATGAACATCTGGGCGCCACTTGGTTTTCCCACCGTGAATGTCATTCGCCCTTCCGATTACGAGATTGTGTTGGACACTTACAGCTTGTACTCTCTTGGGGAACAAGTCGACGCAATCAACGGGGCCAACATCGACGGCATTGTGTTGGGTGTGGCCAACACAGGTGATTTGTCCTCAGGTCTCGGAGAAATCGACGTCTATCCCAATCCTTCCAACGGAGAGTTTGCGGTGGCTTTGAACGGATTCCAAGGCATCACTCAGCTTGAGGTCTACAACATCGTAGGCAACCTCGTTTGGTCTGCCCAGGTCCAAGGCGCATCGGCCATTCAGAAGGTGGACCTAGGGGACCTGCAAGCAGGCAATTACCTGTTGCGTGTGTCCAACGAAGGAAACAAAATCACACGACGCGTCACGTTGTTGGACTGAGCCAACTGAATCGAGAAACATGAAGACGGCGCGCCTGAGGGTGCGCCGTTTTTCTTGCGCAACGTTGAAGCGATGAACAGAAGGCGTGCAACAGGTTTGGTGGTGATCATGAGCGTGTGCGATGAGGGTGCAGTGGTGCATTTGCGGTTGTAATTTTGACCCATGATGAGGATGGTGAAGTTGATGTTGGCTGGAGTGTGCATTGGGTTGGTCACGGGCGCGCCCCTGGCCCAGACGGATTTGCTGTTGCACAACGTGGCCAAGGAGTTGACGGTGCCCTGGGATTTGGTGTGGGGTCCGGACAACCACATCTGGTGCATGGAAAAAACGGGGCGCATCACGCGCATTCATCCAGACGAGGGCACGGTGCAAGAGATTCACCAAATTCCCGGAGTCTACCAGTCCTTCGACAACAGCGGGGCGCATGCCATGATGCTGCACCCGGACTTTCCTGCGCAGCCCTACCTCTACGTCAACTACACCTATTCCGAATTTCGTGGGCGGCTCGACAAGCTGACTTACAGCCTGTCGGAAGGGTTGGTGGTGGCGAGCGAAACGCTGCTGGATCAATTGCCGGGCAACAGCTCCCACAATGGCAGTCGCCTTCAAGAGGGGCCAGATGGATACATGTACTTCTGCACGGGAGACATGTACATGGCCATGATTGCCCAAGATTTAGACAACCTCGGGGGCAAGGTGCTTCGGATGGATTGGGATGGGAATCCGGCGCCGGACAACCCGTTTGGCAATCGGGTGTACAGCTACGGCCATCGCAACCCCCAAGGCTTGACGTTCTCGGACAGCGGACATTTGTATTTGAGCGAACACGGGCCGGCCAACGACGACGAAGTCAACCGCATCGTCGCCGGGGGCAACTACGGATGGCCGCACGTTGAAGGCTTTTGCGACACCCCGGAGGAAGCATCGGCATGCGACTCGTTGGCGCAGATTCCGCCCATTGCAGCATGGACGCCCACTGAGGCGCCGTGCGGGATGTCCTATTTCAACCATCCCTCCATCCCGGAGTGGGAGAACACGTTGTTGCTTTGTTTTTTGAAGCAGCAGCATTTGAAGGTGTTGCACCTCGACGATGTTGGCGAAGCTGTGGAATCCGAGGAGAAGATGTGGCAGCAAGAGTTGGGGCGTCTGAGGGACGTACTTGTGGCGCCCAACGGCAGGGTGTTCCTCGCCACGTCCAACCGTGAAATCAACGGCTGGGACTTTTTGGCCCAAGACTTGGACGACCGCATTGTCGAAGTGGTCAACCCCCAGTTTGACTACGACGAGTTGAATCCACGCTCGATCCGCGAAGTGTTCCTAGAACAGGTGGCTGCCCAAACCACCGCCGTGGACGTGCTGTTTCCCCAACCTGCCCACACCGATGTGAGTGTGCTTCTGGACCGCGAGGTGGACGAAGTCTCTTTCACGGTGTTCGACGCCCACGGCCGTGAAGTGATGGGGGCGGACGACATGGCTTTGCCGGTGCCTGGCCTGTTGAATTTCAGCGTGGCCCACCTGGGCTCAGGCGTATACATCTTGTGCGTTTCGACAGAGAATGGTCGGAGCGAAGCCTTGCCTCTTTTGGTGAGTCGCCGTTGACGTCATTTTTGCAATCTGGGTATTGGAGGACCGTGCTCGACTGACTTTCAGAGGCATTCAAGGCGCAAGCGTCGATGACCACGCCACAAACGACGAGTCTGTCAGCGCCTGCATGAAGGCCAGGAGGTCTTCGCGCTGGCCCTTGCCCAATTCAAACG
>DKNS01000071.1 GCA_002469765.1 Flavobacteriales bacterium UBA7382
CCAGGCATGTTTGAACCTCAGAAATTGAACCTGTGACAAGCTGAAGTCGCCATCATCTTGGTTTCAAGACTGACACTTCATTAGGGGTTGTAGGGGAAAGAGGAGTGATGCAAATCAATTTTCAGAAGATCACCAACGAGCTTGTATCCGAAAGTGTATTCCACTTTGGCTACATTCCCTTGCAGGTCGGTGAAAAAGTAATTGCCCATGGCCAAGGCTCGGCCCTCTTCGAGAATCATCCCTGTATTCTCAAAACGGACCATTGTCCAAGGATTGATCGCGAAACCTCCATCTTCTTGGCACGCTTTGTCGTCTCCTGCAATGAAATAGGATTTTGCTTCGGCCTTGGAGGCTCTGAATTGCTCAATCGCACATTTTGTGGGCTTGAACAAAACTGTGCCCAAATCAAATGCATACATCTTGTCTAGGAACTTGCTTGCAAATGATTCGCAATCTTCTCGCTGTTCTTTAAGTGAGCCAATTTTCACCACCCCTTCGCCCCACTCGTTTTGGGCATCCAGAACCTGTTCTTCAGTGATCATCATCTTTGAATTTATTTGATCCTAAAAATGTATTATCGCCGTCAAAATTAACTTAACACAGAGCTTTTTTGTACCCAAATGTTGTCAACAGCGCATTGATTTGAAGGATGTAATTTGGTTGTCTAAATGGAGAGCAAATGGAGGGCAAGACGAAGCGTCAAGGCATTTTTGATGGTCTGTGTGCAGAGCTTGATCAAAACCTAAAAAACAGGAGAGGTCATTTGCATTCGTTGCGCGAGTCGCTTGGCTCCGAAACAAAGAGCAGTGCTGGAGACAAACATGAGACAGGACGAGCGATGATTCATTCAGAGCAAGCCCGAGTTCAAGATTCAGTAAATCGCTTGGAGGCAATGCTCAGCAAATTGAGGCAATACGCCGCTGTCATTGGACCCATTCAACGAGTGTCGCCCGGTGCCCTGGTGGAGACCACAGGGCCATGGGTGCTCGTTGGCGTCCCCATGGGAAAGGTGCAGCTTCCGGATGCGTTGGTGCTGTGCGTGGGCGCTGAGGCACCATTGGCCCAGCAATGGCACGGCGCGCAACCAGGCGACCAAGTCGTCTTGGGATCTCAACAACTCACCATCCAAGCCATTTACTGACCCGGCCCGATCAGCCGGAAGGTCCTCGGGCCAATTTGGTCAACTTCAGGGAAGAAGGTGAGATTGACAGGGATGCCTGGCTCCAACGCCATGCCGTTGTTCGAGAACCTCCCCGAGACGTCGCATCCCACCCAAGTTAATGGCACGTAGCTTGAACTGACGATGGTCATATGGTCGCCCGACACGGAAACGTCGATGTCGTATGCAGGCAGGTCGACGTCGACAGGGTTTTTCCAGAGCGCAGATTGTCGGAGTGTATCACCAGGCTGCGCAGCGTCGGCCCATTGCCAAGCCAGGTAGGTGTTTTTTGGAGACTTGCACCAAGCCTGCCACCCTCCAAGGTTGGCCCGACTCATTTCATGGGAGGGACATTGCAATTCCAAAGTGGTGTCCATCAGTGCCACGCCGTCGAAGGTCATGGACTGCACGGACAGCTGTCCAACAGCAGGTGCCGCGAGGTCGTTGAAGAGTTGGAACCTCAAGGAATCTTCCGAAGCCCTTTCCCACAGCACAGTGCGGGGGGCGTTGGCCCGTTTGGCTGCATGGTGCCCAAGTTTCCATCGGCCTGCGTGGTCCACCGTGCTCCAAGATACTGCGGGCCACACGTCGTTCATTGACCAGTAGAGGGAGCCGGCGTAGCGGCCTAGGCTGGTGCGGTGGCGCTCCAAGGCCTGCCGTAGCCCTTCGGCTTGGGCCATTTGGCTTTGGACAATCCACGTCTCCAAGCTGTCCTGAGCCGGAGCCCCGACCGTCGTGGACATGTAATGCCGCATCATGTCCCACCCGTCAAATCCGGGCTCGAGCCAATCCATCTTGCTCCGTTGGCGGAATTGAAGGGCCTCGTCTTGGAACGCGTCAATCCCAGCTTCTCGCAGCGTGGCCAGGTGGGGAAGACTCTGCAGCCCGTATTCGCTGGCAAACCGGCCTTCGTGGCGGCTGTAATAGTCCCAAGGCTCCTTCCCAAACCAAATGCCCCACGCATGGGCATCTCCTCCGTCCTTTTCCAATGTGGGGGAAGTGGGGAGGTAGAACACCGCACTGTGTTCGTTCACGACTTCTGAAAGCAACCCATCGAACATGTCAGAGGCTGCCTCGGCCACACGCGCACTGTCCTGGCCATGCAGGTTGTACATCTCTTGCCAGCCCCAAGCTTGCCAAGCTTTGGCCACTTCGTTGTTCCCACACCAAATGGCCAAGCTTGGATGGTGTCGCAATCGCTTCACTTGCTCTGTTGCCTCGGCCTTCACGTTGTCTTGGAATGCTGGATTGTCGGGCACCATGGCACACGCGAACATGAAGTCTTGCCAAACCAGGATACCTCGGGCGTCGCACGCTTCGAAGAAGGCGGTGGGTGGGTACACGCCGCCGCCCCACACCCGAAGCATGTTCATGTTGGCGTCCACCGCGTTTTGAACAAGATCCAGCCACCGGTCCTCGTCGGTGACGTCGTGAAAATCAGGTGGCACCACGTTGGCACCCCGCGCAAACACAGGGACGCCTTGGACGGTCATCTGAAACGACGTGCCATGGGCGTCTGGGGTTTGAACCCACTCCAAGTTCCGGAGCCCCCAATGTTCCATGTGCACTTGGCTTGAAGCCCGATGCATCCAACGTGCCTCATACAGAGGCTGATCGCCCATGTGAATGGGCCACCACAACGCGGGATTGGGAACCACCAGCGTGTCGCCCAGTCGACGCCAATCTCTCGCTTGGCCATCCAATGTCAATTCCAGGGAGAAATCCGTGTCCCAGCCGTGTGTGAGCAGCCGGGCTTCGTTGGAGTCGGCGTCGACGACCTCAACCCAAGGAAACTTCACAGGCGGGGCGGCGAGACCTTGTCGCTGCAGCACGACGTCACCGTGGATGCCAGGTCCTGCAAGTCGCGGCCCCCAGTCCCAGCCAAACTGGTATCCTGGCTTGCGAACGAAGGGGCTGACTTGCTGTCCAATGGGTTTGGCCTCGTTGCTTGCGGGCAAAGCCATTCCGAACGCATCCAATCGGCGTTGTCCTTCCTCCAGCGTGGGGAAGAAGGTCACACGAAGTTGGTTGGTGTCGAGCAAAGAAAACGGCACAGTGGTCCAGGTACGATGTGCGTTGTCGGCCCTCAGGACGGACACATCGTTGACCTTGATGGTCGCGAACACGTTGAGTCCCTGAAATTCAAAGGTGGCGGAATCGGAGGCGGACCATCCTGCCGGACGGGCGAACGAAGAACTGTATGTCCACGCAGAGTCTTCCACCCATTGCACGTCGTGCTCATGGGTGCCTGTGTAGGGGTTGGGAACAACCTCTGCCCTGACCAGGTCTTCCAGCACGAATCCCGGCACATGGGATGCCACAGGGGTGCCGCTTTCAAGCTCGACTTGCCAAGAGGCACCGAGGTCGGTGAGCGAAATGCGGTCGGACGTTTGGGGAGCGCAGGAAACAAGAAAGGCAAGCAAAAGCCCCCCCCCCAAGGTCCAAACGGGTTTCATGTTCAGAAGCTGAACGGGGTCTGACGGATGACGCGTGTCTCAAAGGGGTTCAACACCATGACCGGAATCTCGGCCTCGTTGGTGATGATTTGCTGTTGGTAGGTCGCGCCCAAAATGCCCATCAAGCTCTTCTCGTGGAAGTTCATGATGCTGATGAGGTCGGCCTCAATCGACGCCGCATAACGAATCACGTCCTTGACGAAAGACGCGCCAGCCTGCCCGCTGATCTTGGTGGTGCACTCAATCTTGCGCTCCTCGAAGTAGTCCGATGCAAACTCCACGTTGCGGCGGAGCTGGTTTTGCAAGAATTCGTCTTCTTCAGCAGGGGAAATGATGTGCACACGGCCTTTGAAGTACTTGGCCATTTCTGCAACAACGGCCAGCTTTTGCTTGGTGTCCTGGTGCAGGTCCAAAGGCACCACAATGTCGTCGTATCCAGTCTCCCGGATTGGGCGCGACTGCGAGATGATGAATGGCACGGAGCATTCGCGCACAATTTTTAGCGCGCGGCCGCCTGTGATGAACTGCATGCCCTTGATCCCATGGGTGCCCATCATGACGAGGTTGGCGTCCATTTCCACACTCACGTCGTCGATGTCGTCAAACAAGTTGCCAATGCGCACGGTGGTTTTCACCACGCCTTCGAAGTCGGACAAATGTTCGGCGGCGAAGGCTTCGAGTCGGATTCGGGCTTCAGAAAAGCTGTCTTTCTTGGCGACAATGTGAAGCAAGTGGATTTCACTCTGAAACGCCTTCCCCACAGCCAAAGCGTGGTTGACAGCGGTGCTGGACACAGGGGTGAAGTCCAAAGGGACGAGGATGCGGTGTTGAGCCATGTCACAAAAGTACTCTTGCCGACCCTACCTTGGTCAATGCGCTTGGAGCGGTGGTGGAATGCGG
>DKNS01000115.1 GCA_002469765.1 Flavobacteriales bacterium UBA7382
TCCGAGTTTGACCACACCTGCAAGATCAACTTACAACAACTCGACTTCGGTCTTCAATGCCCAGGGTTACCTCTACAACGGCATCGCCGCAACGTCATCGCAAAACGGCGGGTTGTGCCCTTCAGGATGGCATGTGCCCACGGAACTCGATTGGATGGAATTGGAATCCTACATGGTTGTGGCAGGTTACGGCAAGCGCATGGGAGAGGCCTTGAAATCTCAAACAGGATGGGCGCAGAATGGCAACGGAAGTGACGTTTATGGCTTCAACGGCTCTGGTGGAGGGCATGCTTGGCCCGACGGCAGCAACTACAGCTTGAACTACTACGGCACGTATTGGAGCTCCTCCTACACGAGCAGCGGTGACGTGATGCAGCGCACCCTCAGTTCAGGCTCAAACCAGCTCAACCGCGCCGAATACTGGGATGTGATTGGATGCAGTGTGCGTTGCATCGCCGATTGAGCTTGGAGTTTAGAAGACATTCCTTCACGCGCCACGCGACCCCCTGACCTCTGCTTCTAGACTCGACTCGCTGCCAGGGTCCAGGAGTATGTTGGATTAAAGTGACGTGTTCAGGACAGTTTCCTCAGAAATCACTGCATCCGAAGGAGGACAAAGAATCGCTTTGGCAGCCCCGCCAGGACTCGAACCTGGATCAAGCGTTTAGGAAACGCCTATTCTATCCCTTGAACTACGGGGCCCCGCGCACTAAAAATGAGCGAGCGCAAAGATGCGACCATTTGTAGTTTGGTGCCATGAAGAATTCATCTGTATTGATGTGTTTGGCGATGGCTGCCGCAGCGAGCACCTTGGGTTGCAGCTCCACCGACCCTGCCTCCCTCGCGTTTGTGCGCAACGCCCAAGCTGTGGAAACCGTGTTCAACGCGTTCGAGGCGGAGGACCCTGAGGCATTTTGGGGAGCCTTTGCCGAAACTGCTGTGTGGCGCGGCACCGGGGTCAACGCCCCGACCACCTTGTCGAGGAAGAAAATGCGGGCGGTGTACGACGCGTTTTGGGCTGAATTCGACTACGAATTGATGGCGCCTCCACACTTCTTGCCCGGCGTCGACCCCGAGACCCAGCGGCCCAACGGGTCGGTGAATGGCATGTTCCTGTGGGAAGTCTCCAAAACAGCGGAGGACGGATCGCGCAAAGCCGTGCAGTTGTGGATTTACGAGTCCTTCGACTTCAACGACGACGGGGACATCGTCTTCACCCAGGTGTTCAGCGACCTCACCTCGGCGTACCGCGTGGTGAGAGGTGAGTGAATTCCTGGTTTTCCACAGCCCCATTGTTCACTTCTAGTCGATGGACACAATGGCTTAATGCAACCTAGTCGCATTTTTGGGCAATCTTATTTAAATCATTTCACATGAAACAGTCTCTTGTTCTCGCAATCGCATTTGCGTTTGCATCCATGAGCGCATTTGCTCAAGACGCCACCCCTGAATTTGCGGATTACTCGGCGGGATTGGCCATAAGCCCCTTCGGCCCCTCCATCAACCTCACCTACAACGTGGACGCCAAAAACTCCATCAGTGCAGGATTTGGCTTCTCTCCCGAGGTGAGTGCCCCAGATGCACTGCTGCCTGATTTCGAAACCACCGGAGGCTTCTCCGCCACGGGCACATCGTCATGGTTGGGCGTCTTCTGGCGCCATCGCCCCTTGGAAAACCAAAATTTTGGTGTCAACCTCGGAATGGCCGCAGGACAAATCGAAAACACCCTGACGGCTGGGCTTCCTTTTCACGAAGGGGAAGATCCCCACACGTTCAGCGTCAATTACACTGAAAACCCTGTCATGTACATGGGCTTGAGTTATGGATTGAAGCCTGTCAAAGGGCTCCAAGTTGGTGTGGACATTGGCATGTTGTCCACCGGTGGCGCAAGTGTGGCATACACTGGACACGCCGAAGAAATGGACGAACACGAAGAAGAAATCGAAGCCCAGATGGAGGACATCCAAGATAAATTTGCTTGGTCCATCCTTCCCAACCTCCAAATCGGAGTGGCCTACGGTTTCTGACCGCCTGACATTTGAACGTTTTGGTTCAAAGGGCCCGCACAAATGTGCGGGCCCTTTTTGTGCATCAAAAAGCCCCGCACAAATGTGCGGGGCTTGTCGTTGTGGGCAATACTGGACTCGAACCAGTGACCTCTCGCGTGTGAGGCGAGCGCTCTGAACCAGCTGAGCTAAATGCCCTCTTGGCGGGTTCCGTAGAAACGGACGGCGAAGATACGCAAGGGCTTGTGTTTTGCAAACCCCTTTGCACTTCGAAATGTGCGCCCTGCAGGGCTTGAACCTGCGACCAAGAGATTATGAGTCTCCTGCTCTGACCAACTGAGCTAAGGGCGCGTGCATGCGAAGGTAAGCTCGACCCTTCAGAATCAGGACTCGGTCGTGCTGATGGCCCCTTCTTCAAGCCACTCGAATTCCAGCTGCCGCTTCGCCATGTCCGCAGCCACCACCCGGACGGTGATCTTGTCGCCCAGGCCAATTTTGGTCCCTGAGCGCAGGCCCTCGAACATCATATGGTCCTCGTCGAAGACCCACTGGTCCCAAGGGAAGGCCTGCTTGGGCACAAAGCCTTCGCACTTGTTGCCGTCGAGCTCCACAAAGAGGCCCTTGCCAATGGTGCCGTTGACGAGCCCAGTAAACGTCTCACCAATGCGAGAACTTAGAAATTCCACTTGCTTGTACTTGATGCTGGCACGTTCCGCCTCCGCCGCCCGCTTTTCCATCGTAGAACTGTGATGACACCGTCCATCCAAGGGGCCGGCGTCGGCGCTGGCTTGGCCATCGAGGTACCGCTGCAGCAACCTGTGCACCATCACGTCGGGGTACCTCCTGATCGGGCTGGTGAAATGTGTGTAGTAAGGAAACGCGAGGCCGTAGTGGCCGATGTTCTCGGTGTTGTATTCCGCCTTGGCCATGGTGCGGATGGCCATGGTCTTCACGGTGTTCTCCTCTGGCGTGCCTGAGGTGGCGCTCAGCAAATCGCGCAGAAGCGACTCGGCGTTGCCAGGGGTGGGCTTGGGCATCTCGTGGCCAAACCGACGCACAAACACCCTCAACTGCTTCAGCTTCTCGGGATCGGGGCGGTCGTGCACTCGGTAGACTGCGGTGCGCGTGGGCACCTGCTTTTCCGGATGCACCTTCGCCAGAAACCGAGCCACTTCCACGTTGGCCAGCAGCATGAAGTCTTCAATCAACTTGTTGGCCTCTTTCATGCGCTTCACCACCACCTTCAATGGCTTGCCCGCCTCGTCCAATTGGAAACGAACTTCTTCCGAATTGAAATCGATGCCCCCGCGTTTGAAGCGCTTGGCGCGCAGCTTTTGGGCCAAGTCGCCCAACACCTTCAACTCCTCCGCTCGATCGCCCTCCCCAGTCTCGAGACGGTCCTGAGCCTCCTCGTAGGCGAACCGTCGATCTGAGTGGATGACCGTCCGCCCAAACCATCGGTTCACAACCTCCGCCTGCCCGTTCATCTCAAACACCGCGCTGAACGCAAACCGATCCTCGTGGGGACGCAGCGAGCACAGGTCGTTGGACAGCACTTCCGGCAACATCGGAATCGTTCGGTCCACGAGGTACACACTTGTGGCGCGGCTCACAGCTTCCCGGTCCAGCACCGATCCGGGCTGCAAGTAATGCGTGACGTCGGCGATGTGGACACCGACCTCCCAATGTCCATTCTCCAGCTTCTGCAGACTCAGCGCATCGTCGAAATCCTTCGCGTCGGCCGGATCAATGGTCATCGTCAGCACCTCTCTGAAATCGCGCCGGCGCGCCACCTCCTTGGGGTCAAGCCCATGCGGATTGTCAGGGTCGCTGGCTTGGAACGCTTCTGCCGCGGCGCTCACCTCAGCGGGGAACTGGTAAGGCAGCCCGAATTCAGCCAAGATCGCGTGCATCTCCACCTCGTGCTCCCCCTGCTGGCCAAGGACCTCGACGACGCGGCCCACCGGCTGGTCCCGCGGATCGTCCCACTGCTCGAGCGACAGCAACACCTTGTCCCCTTCAGTCGCACCGTTCAGGTGGCGCCCTGGGATGAAGAAGTCCGTGTGGAGGCGTTGGTCAGAGGGTTTGCCAAAGCCGTAGTCCCGCACAAGGGTCACCGTCACCACGTAGTGCTCGCGAAGACGCTTGGTCACGCGCTTCACGCGGGGCATCGAGCGACGGCCACGCTGCCACCACTCGACCTCTACTGTGTCCCCCCAAAAGGCGTCGGCCGTGTTGTTCTTGGGCACCCGAATCTCGTTTCCGTCGGCCATCCGCACGAACCCGGTGCCCATCCGAGAAACTTGGATGGTGCCTTCGTTGCCTCCAGCCGAGGGGTCAAACTCTGGGGCCGCCATGACGTACCTGCCGCGCCCCAAGTCTTCAAGCTGGCCCTTCTCGGCCAAATCTTCCATGAGCGCCGTCACCGCCCGACGCACGTCGTGGTTGAGGATGCCGAGCGCCCCGGAAATTTGCTTGTGGTTGAGGGCCTTGCCAGCGCGCTGTTTGAAGACGCGGAGGACGGCTTTTCTCAAATCCGTGGGGGAGCCGTAATCCGACCCCCCGTGCATCCCGCGCTGACCCTTGGAGCCCCGCTTGGAAGGTTGCCCTTGACCAGGTCCCTTTCCCACAAACTTGTCGCCACGTTGGCCGCGGCTGCCTTTCCTGCCCATGGCTCAAAGATGCGGCTTGTGGACGAACTTGCACCTCCATGACGACCCGATTTCTCCCCACCGAATGGCGCGACTACGCGTTGCTGGATTCCGGCAATGGCAAACGGCTCGAACGGTTTGGGGAATTGACCTTGGTGCGTCCCGACCCGTTCGCCCTGTGGAAGCCGGCTGGCGACCCGCAAGCCTGGGCCCGTGCCGACGCCAACTTCGAGCCCACGGGCCGCACCCAAGGCAAGTGGCGCTCCGCCCCAGGCACGCCCACCCGTTGGCCGTTGAGGTACCGGTCGGACGCCTTGGATTTGACCTTCGGGCTGGAAACGACCAAATTCAAACACGTCGGACTTTTCCCCGAGCAGGCCGACAATTGGGAGTTCTTGGCGGCCAACATCAAGCCTGGCGACAAGTTCCTCAACCTGTTTGCGTATACCGGGGGCGCGAGCCTTGCCGCACGACAGGTGGGCGCCGACGTCATCCACTGCGACGCCATTCGGCAAGTTGTCGATTGGACGCGCACCAACATGGAACGAAGCGGCCTCGATGGCATCCGTTGGGTGGTGGAAGACGCCATGAAATTCGCAAGACGCGAAGCCAAGCGAGGCAACTCATACCAGGGCATCGTGCTCGACCCACCGACGTGGGGCCTGGGGCCTAAGGGCGAAAAGTGGAAACTTGAAGACCAGCTCCTCGACCTGATCGACGTCGTGGCATCGTTGGTTGCGCCCGGGGGGTTCGTGGTCATGAATACGTACAGTGGAATCCCGCCAAGCGCCCTGGAAACCATGTGGTCCCTCGCGTTGCCCGACGCCGCCATCGAAGCGGGGGAACTGTGCCTGAGGGCGACCGCAGGGCACGATTTGTCCACCGGATCGTTGGTTCGCGTCACAAGAAAGTCGTCCCAGCGCATCGCCTACAAAGGCAAGCTCTGAACATCCTTCGGCCGCAAGGGCCGCCCTATTTTTGCGCCATGGCACAGGAAAACGTGATGCTGGGGCTCAAGCTGCCCACAGACCCGCGATGGGTGAAACTCGTGGAGGGCAACATTTCGGAGATCTTGACCGACCACGCTTGGTGCGAGCAGAAGGCCGCGTCCAACGCGATCAGCACCATTGTGCGCTTCCCTGAACTCACCGACCTCGTGGAAGAGCTGACGCGCATCGCCCAGGAAGAAATGGAGCACTTTGGGATGGTCGTCGAGAAGATCAAAGCCCGCGGCTGGACCCTGGGCTACGAGCGCAAAGACGACTACGTCGGGCAGCTCTCCAAGATCATCAAACGAGGCGGGTCGCGTGAAGAACAGTTGGTAGATCGCCTGCTCTTCGCGGCCATGATCGAAGCGCGGTCGTGCGAGCGGTTCAAGATGCTCTCCGAGCGGATGGAGGACCAAGATTTGGCCTCCTTCTACCGCGAGCTCATGATCAGCGAAGCAGGCCACTATACAACCTTCCTCAAATTCGCCCGGCAGTATGGCAGCAGCACCGATGTGGATGCCCGGTGGCAACACTTCCTCGACAAGGAAGCTGAGATCATGAAAGGCTACAGCGTCACAGAGACGATGCACGGCTGACGCCGAACTCGCCCAGCGTCAATCGGACGCCGACGTACACCATGCGTCCGAAAATCGGCGCGTACACCAAGCTGGCGTCCATGTTGTTCTCAAAATCCTGGGACGTGTCACCCAAGGCCAAATGCGAGGCCACGA
>DKNS01000029.1 GCA_002469765.1 Flavobacteriales bacterium UBA7382
AGCTTGCGGCTGAGCAAGTTGCGCTCGACCGCCGCCTCAGGTCGCACATCCTCGCTGCCCAACACCTCGACCACTTGGGTGGGACGCTGACGGTGGTACAGCAGGGAGCTCATCCCGACGAACCCAATGGTCCCGAAAAGTTGTTCGTGGTGCAGTTCACCGTGGTCTTGGCGGAACTGCGTGTGGCGTTTGGGAGGAAGGACCCCGAGCTTGTGGTAGAACGGCATGGTGTCTGCAATTTAGGCAGGGCGGCCCCGTTTGCGCACCCTCCGACTCACTTCCCGCCGGCGCCCATCGCACGGGCGTACCAAGGCAGTTCGCCGTCCTTGTTCAACGGCCATTGCAGGCTGAGTTTCATCCCTGGGCGGAGCGGGTCCGTCGGGTCGAGTCGGTTCTTCCGTGCGAGTGCTTTGGTGCGCACCCCCTGCATTTGGGAGATTTGCCAGAGGTTTTGGCCCTGCCTCACTGTGTACCACGTCGTGGCGGCATAGCCCTTCTTCGGCTGCAGGTAAATCCGATCGCCCGCTTGGAATTCGTGGTTCTTGGTGACCTCGTTGTAGGCGCGAATCTGCCAAGGCATGATGTCCAAATCGTCGGTCAAACTCTGTTGAGTGTCGCCTTCTTCCGCGTACACGAATTGGACCCCGTGCTCCGTTGTCCGCAGACGGTGGGAGCGACCCAAGTCGAGTGTGCCTCCGCCGTTGTTGGCAAGTCGGACCACGTCGTGTTCTCGGACGTTGCGCCCCTTCGATTTGCTGCCGCCGCGGTCGCCGTCGTTGGACACCAATGCTTCCTCACCCGCCCAGGTGCCGCCCGGCACGTCGAGTTGGTGAAGGTTGTGGCGCTCGATGAGCGTGATCAGGAGGTTGGCGTATTTGGGGTTGGTTGCATAACCGCAAGACTTGAGTCCTTTTGCCCAACCCTTGTAGTCGGTCGACTCCAGCTCAAACAACCGCGCGTACCGGTCCCGCAACAAGAATTGGCTGTGGTCCTCGTAGCTCTGCTTGGCGTCGTCGTAGACCCGAAAGCACTCGCCCTTCTCGTCGTCGTCGTGGTAGGTGCGCTTGCCGGTCCAGGTTGAATGGCACTTGATGCCAAAGTGGTTGTTGGACCGCTGGGCCAACTGGCTCACACCATTCCCACTTTCCAGTATGCCTTGCGCAAGGGTGATGCTGGCTGGGATGCCGTACTTCTCCATTTGCTGCACCGCTTCCTCTTGCCATGTTGCGATGTACGACTCCTGCGTGGCGGCGGGTTTGGGATCGCCCACAGCCCAAAGCATGTCTGCGCACAGCACGCATGCGAAAGCCAAAAACAAGATTCGGAGGACGGGGGACAGGATCGTCATGGTGCTGCAGATTCAACGACCAAGCTAGCTTGAGATTGCTGCCGCATGCGGTTGGCAGCGCGGAGTTGCTCCGATGCGACGTGTGGAAAACGCCCCTCAGAACTCGACCCCGGCGACCGCGCGGAGCTGGATGCCTTGCTCGTCGTAGAAGCGCCACAAGCCCGCCTTCACGCCGTCTTCAAAGGACCCTTCGATGGCGGTTTCGCCATTGGGGTGGTACGTGGTGTATTCCCCGTGGGGCACGCCGCGCTTGTAGCCTGCTTGGGACCAAGGCATGCCTGAATCGAAGTAGCTGTTCCACATGCCGTGCCGCTTGCCACCCGAAAACCCGCCACGTACGCTCAATTGTCCGTTTTCGTGGTATTCGAGCCGCTCCACCAACGTGTCGAAGCGTGCGACATTGACGGTTTTGTCGCTGCCGTCAGGCCAGGATGCTGTCGCGGTGCGTGTCAGGGCGTCAGGGTCTTGACCGCACCCCACCACGAGTCCGAGTCCCAGCACTGTCACCCATGTCGCGGCCTTCATTTCACCCGGCGTATGGTGTACTCGATGAGGTCACGCAACGCCGTCCTGGCTTCTTGGGACACGGAATCGGAGCCACCCAGTTCGTCGAGCAATGTCAAGGACTCTTCTTTGAGCCGGCGCATCTCATCCCGAGCGCGGTCCATTCCAGGGCCTTGGAGGATGGCCTGCATGACTTCCTGCACGGCCTTGGGGTCGTCGCTGCGATGCTTGACGAGCCGAATCAACCGCCGCCGTTCGCCGGGCGTGGACTTGGCCAGGGTGTGGATGAGCGGCAGGGTCATCTTGCGTTCACGGATGTCTTGACCCGTCGGCTTGCCGGTCCGGTCGCCTTCTCCTAGGTCGAGCAGGTCGTCCTGGATTTGGAAGGCCAAACCGACACGCTCCCCCAGCCCCCACATCCGGGCCACGGTCTCTTGGTCCGCCCCAGCCGCTGCGGCGCCACATGCACAGCAGGCGGCCAGGAGCGACGCTGTCTTTCGTCGGATGATGTCGAAGTACACCTCTTCGGTGATGTCCAAGCGCCGGGCTTTCTCGATTTGGAGCAGTTCACCTTCGCTCATTTCGCGCACCGCGCGAGAGGTGATTTTCAGCAAGTCGTATGCCTCGGCATCCACGGCCGCAAGAAGGCCGCGACTGAGCAGGTAGTCGCCCACCAACACGGCCACTTTCTTCTTCCAAAGTGCTTGGATGCTGAACACGCCTCGGCGCAGCGGGCTCTCGTCCACCACATCGTCGTGCACAAGGGTGGCCGTATGAAGCAGTTCAATCAAGGCCGCGGCGGTGTGGGTGCGGTCGGTGGCTTGGCCGTGGTCGTCCACGCCTCCGTGAAGTCGGGCACTTAAAAACACGAACATGGGCCTCATCTGCTTCCCCTTCTGCCGAAGGATGTAGCGCATCACCGTGTCCAGCAAGGCCACGTCGGTGGTGACGGCTTGGCGGAACTTGGGCTTGAATGCCGCCATGTCCGCCTTGAGGAGCGCTTGCACGTGTTGAATGCCTGCCGGGGATTCCGCCATGAGGCAAAGGTAGCGTTCGCATCCGGCAGAACGGCCCCTTCGTCAGCATGGAAAGGCCCCCACGGGGTGGGGGCGTATCTTCGTGGCATGCTGCGCTCAATGACAGGTTACGGAAAGGCGGAAGGTGCCGTCGGTTCCAGGAAATACACCGTGGAAGTTCGTTCGCTGAACGGAAAGAATTTGGACTTGTCGGTCCGCATGCCGTCGGTGTTGAAGGAGAAGGAAATGGAACTTCGCAAAGAGCTCGGCGCGCGCATTGTGCGGGGCAAGAGTGACGTGGCCATCCACTTCGAAGCCGACGCCGCGGAGGCGCGCCACGAGCTCAACGGCCCCGTCATTGAAAAGTACGTCGACGCCTTGCGCGCGTTGGCAGAACGCACAGACCAACCCACAGGCAATCTGTTGTCCACTGCGGTGCGTTTCCCGGACGCCATGCAAACCTCACGTGAGGCATTTGACCATGAAGCTTGGAATGGCATCCACGCATTGGTGTTGGAAGCGGCCGACCAATTCGACGGCTTCCGCGACACCGAGGGGGCCACATTGCACGCGGATTTTTCGGCGCGCTTGGACACGATCGACGCCCTGGAAGCCTCGCTGGACCCTTTGTTGGACGCGCGATTGAATCGGGTTCGGGAGCGCATTCGAACGAATTTGGAGGAGACGGTGGACCGCACCGCGCTCGACGAGGGACGCTTCGAGCAGGAGGTGCTTTACTACATTGAAAAGATGGACGTGAGTGAAGAGCGGACTCGGTTGCGCGCCCACATTGTTTACTTCCGCGACATCATGAACACCGGCACGGCCCAAGGCAAGAAGTTGGGGTTTGTCTCCCAGGAGATGGGCCGCGAAATCAACACCCTCGGAAGCAAGGCGAACGACGCTGAACTCCAGCGCATCGTGGTCCAAATGAAGGACGAGCTCGAGAAAATCAAGGAGCAAGTCCTGAACGTGCTCTGACCCATGCCCGCAGGAACCAAACCGCAAGGCGACGGCCGCGCCATCATCTTTTCTGCCCCTTCTGGCGCGGGCAAGACCACGGTGGTGCGCCACCTCATTTCCAATCCTGATTTGGCCTTGGGGTTCAGCGTGAGTGCCACGACCCGAGCTCCACGCACTGGGGAGACAGACGGCCAAGACTACCACTTCCTGACCATCGAGGAATTCACATCCCGCTTGGCCGACCATGCCTTCGTCGAACACGAAGAAGTTTACGATGGCCTGTCCTACGGCACCCTGTGCAGTGAAGTGGAGCGTCTCTGGGCGGAGGGCAGAACGCCGTTGTTTGATGTGGACGTGGTGGGGGGCCAAACCCTCAAGTCCGTTTTCGGCGACAGCGCCTTGTCCATCTTCGTCATGCCTCCGTCCCTGGAGGCCTTGGAGTCGCGGCTGCGCGGAAGGGGCACAGAAGACGAAGCAAGTGTGCAGAAGCGCCTCGGCAAAGCCGCCCAAGAACTGAAAGCGGCCCAGGCGTTTGACGTCCAATTGGTGAACGACGACTTGGAGAAGGCCTTCGCGGAGGCGACCCAACTTGTCGAGAATTTCCTTCAATCTGACCCAGTCTGACCCATGACCGCCACCTCAAGTCCCAAGCGCGTTGGCCTGTACTTCGGGTCGTTCAACCCGGTGCATTTGGGGCACTTGGTCATCGCCAACCACATGCTTCAGCATGCGGACTTGGACGAAGTTTGGCTTGTGGTGACCCCGACCAGCCCCCACAAACAAGGGGCCGACTTGATTCCTGAGGCGCATCGCTTGCAAATGGTGAAGCTCGCATTGGCCGACCATCCGCAATTGCGAGCGTCGAGCGTGGAGTTCGACCTGCCTCGCCCCAACTACACCGCGCGCACCATGGAGCACCTCCGCGAGGCCCATCCGGACAAGACGTTCAGCATCATCATGGGCCAAGACAACCTGGCGTCGTTTTCGACCTGGCAAGACCACACAGCCTTGCTGCACCAGCACCGGTTGCTGATCTACCCGAGGCTCACAGACCGAGCTGCGACTGTCCCCAGTGAGGTGGACCGTTGGACGGCGCACCCTCATGTCGAAGTCCAAAAGGCACCGGTCATCGCCATCAGTTCCACGTACATCCGGGACGCCATCATGGCAGGACAAGACGTGCAATTCTTGTTGCCCGACGCGGTGGTGGCGTACATCGGGAACAACCACTTCTACGAGCAGGCTTGACGCCGCCCAGAACTCACTTGCCGTTGTAGGTGTTCATCGCCCTGGCCAAGCCGGCGGTGGTGATGCTGAGCACCGCGTCTGTCGCTGTGGTCAATCGATCTTCCATCTTGCCCTGTTCCTCCTCGTCCCAGGTGCCGAGAACGTAATCCACTTGCTTGCCCTTGCCAAATTCTGCCCCGATGCCAAACCGCATGCGCGGGTACTTCGTGGAGTTGAGCACCGCTTGAATGTCCTTCAATCCGTTGTGGCCTCCGTCGCTCCCCTTGGCACGAAGCCTGAGGGTGCCAAAGGGCAAATTCAAATCGTCGGTCACCACCACCGTCCGGTCGATGGGGATTTTTTCAGCGTCCATCCAATACCGCACGGCTTTGCCGCTCAGGTTCATGAACGTCGATGGCTTCAAAAGCAGAAGGATGCGTCCTTTGTAACGAACGGTGGACACCTCACCCAGCCTGGCGGTCTCGAAAGACCCGTCCAGACGTTGGGCGATGGTGTCCACCACGTTGAACCCGATGTTGTGCCGGGTGTCCTCATACTCCGAGCCTGGATTGCCCAAGCCGACGATGAGGTACTTCATGCTGCGAGGGGATTACTCTTCTCCGCCTTCAGCCGCTTCTCCACCTTCAGCCGCTGCTTCGCCTTCTCCGCCTTCAGTCTCAGATTCGGCAGACATGGCCGCACGCGTGCGCTTGCAAGCCACCAAGAGGGCGCTTTCGCTGAGGAGAATGTCCAAGCCTTCGATGTCGAGGTCACGCACCCGGGCGTTGTCTCCAATCTCCAATGGCGAGATGTCCACGGTGAGGCATTCAGGGAGCTGGTCCACCAAACCGCGCACAGGGACGCGACGGTAGTTGATTTCCAAGCGTCCACCGTTCAGCACACCGATGGCTTGCCCAGTGGTGCGCAAAGGCAGTTCCACCTTCACAGGCTTGCCTGGCAACACTTCCATGAGATCGACGTGGGTCACGCGGTCGGTGACCGGGTGGAATTGGATGTCCTGGATGATGCAGTCGATTTTCTTGCCGTTGAGTTCCAACTCAAGTTTAAAGACGTCTGGGTTGAAGACGACTTTGTTGAGTTCGACTTCAGACAGGCTGAAGTGACACTGCTCGGCACCGCCGTACAACACCCCGGGAACCCGGTTTGAAGCACGGAGTGCGTCAGCATCTTTCTTCCCTACGCTCTCTCGGAGAGAGCCGCTCAATGATGCAGTTTTCATGATGAAAAAATATTATATGGTAAAAAGTGTACTGATGGATTTGTCGCTCATCAAGCACTGAAGCACTTGGGCAAACATGTCGTGCACGGGAAGCACGGTGATCTTATCCGTGCTCACATCCTCGCGCAACGGAATCGAGTCCGTCACAATCAATTCTTTCAAGGAGCTGCTGGCGATGCGCTCATAGGCAGGACCACTCATCACGGGGTGGGTGCACACGGCACGCACACTCAGGGCACCGTGTTCCGTCATCAGGTCGGCCGCTTTGGTCAGCGTGCCGGCGGTGTCGCACATGTCGTCCACGATGACGACGTCCTTGCCCTTCACATCGCCGATGACAGTCATGCTTTCCACCTGGTTGGCCACTTTCCGTTGCTTGTAGCAGATGGCCATGTCCACGCCGAGCGCCTTGGCGTAGGTGTTCGCACGTTTCGTTCCTCCGGTGTCTGGCGTGGCGATGCAGAGGTTGTCTCGGGACACGTTGTTTTCCAACCACGGCAGGAAAAGGGTTGACCCGAAGAGGTGGTCCACAGGCACTTCGAAGAACCCCTGGATTTGGTCGGCGTGGAGGTCCATGGTGATGACGCGGTTCACACCTGCAGCCATCAACATGTTGGCCACGAGCTTGGCGCCAATCGCCACGCGCGGCTTGTCCTTCCTGTCTTGACGCGCGAATCCGAAGTAGGGCATCACGGCCACGATGCGCTTGGCGCTGGCCCGCTTGGCGGCGTCGATCAACATCAACAATTCCAACAAGTTGTCAGAAGGGGGGAAGGTCGACTGGACGATGATCACTTCCTTGCCACGCACTGTTTCTTCGATGCTCACAGCGAATTCACCGTCGGAGAATTTTTGCGTGCGAACAGGAACCAGGGAGGTTCCATAGGCGGCGGCGACGCGTTCCCCAAACTCTTGGGAAGCCGACCCCGCGAGGATCTTGATCATGTCAGACATGGACGGCGCTTGAGGCCGCAAAGATAGGCATTCTCAGTCTGCTGGAGCCACCATCTTGAACCCCTTTCCGTGGACGTTCAAAATCTCGATGCGGTCGTCCCCTCTCAGATGCTTTCTGAGCTTGGCGATGTACACGTCCATGCTTCGGCCGTTGAAGTAGTTGGCGTCTCCCCAAATGTTCCGCAACGCGTGGCTGCGTTCGAGCAGCGCGTTTTTGTGTTTGCAAAGCATGAAGAGCAGCTCATTTTCTTTGGTGGTCAAGCGTTGAGACTCACCTTGCAGGTCGAGGGATTGGCTGTTGTAATCGTAGGTGTACAACCCCACGGTGAATTCCGTGACCTCTTTCCCTTCTTCCGGCAAGGCGGCAGATCTGCGCAGGATGGCTTGGATGCGAAGCACCAGCTCTTCCATGCTGAACGGCTTGCTCATGTAATCGTCTCCACCCACTTTGAAGCCTTCGAGGGTGTCCTCCTTGCTGGACCGCGCTGTCAAGAACAAAATTGGAATGCTGCGGCTGTCAAGCCGGATTTCTTCGGCCACTTGAAAGCCGTCCTTCCTGGGCATCATCACGTCGAGGACAATGAAGTCGTAAGTGTCTCGGTGGTAGGCTTTCAGGCCTTCGGCGCCGTCCTGGGCCCAAGTCACTTGGGCGCCTTTGGCCTTGAGGTAGTCGGAGAGCAAGCGGCCCAAGCTGGGGTCGTCTTCGCAGAGGAGGATTCGGATGTCTTTCATGTGGCTTCAGTCTTGTCAGGTTGTTCAAACGGAAGGTTGAGCGTCAATGTTGTGCCTTCCCCCGGTTGACTTGCGATGTGAACCGAACCGCCGTGGTGTTCCAACACGTTTTTCACGTAGCTCAATCCCAACCCAAATCCTTTCACGTTGTGCACGTTTCCGGTGGGGACACGATACAACC
>DKNS01000162.1 GCA_002469765.1 Flavobacteriales bacterium UBA7382
TTTTGGATTTCACGTGCGGTGATTTCGATGTCAGAAGCTTGTCCCCGTGCACCTCCCAAGGGTTGGTGAATCATGACACGGCTGTGCTTGAGACCGGTGCGTTTGCCGGCAGCACCACCGCACAACAGCACCGCACCCATGGAGGCGGCCATGCCTGTGCATATGGTTGCCACGTCAGGGCGGATGTATTGCATGGTGTCGTAGATGCCCAAACCGGCGTACACACTCCCTCCAGGAGAGTTGATGTAGATCTGGATGTCCTTCCCAGGATCGGTGGATTCCAAGAAGAGCAACTGGGCTTGGATGATGTTGGCGATGTAATCGTCCACTCCGGTGCCTAGGAAGATGATGCGGTCGGCCATCAAGCGCGAGAAGACGTCGACCTCACGGAAGGGCATGGGGCGCTCCTCAATCACTGTGCGGGTCATGCTGTCAGGCCCCGACACAGGTCCGTGGGTGGCTGAGATGTAATCTTCGACAGTATGGCTGCTCATGCCTTGGTGTCCCACGGCATACTTCAGAAATTCTTTGCGGTTGTTCATGATGCGAATCTGTGGGGCCAAATTACACCCCCCCAAGGACACCCCGCCCAGTGCAAGTGCAGATTGTTCACAACCGCAGGGGTAGAATCAACGGACCTCGTCGGCGAGCTTTCCGAATTCGACGTAGCTCACCAACTTCTCTGAAATCTTGACGCGGGTTTTGAGGTCGTCGACCACTTTCCGCTCCACGAGTACGTCGGCGATGCGTCGGCGTTCGTTTTCGTCGTTGAGCACATTCTTGGCCACGTTGCCTAGGGTTTCCTCGTCCATGGGCATGCCGTATTGGGCGTACTGAGCCCCCACTTGGCGCTTGGCCTCAGCTTCGAGTTCAACGGCTTCTACCTTGAGGTCGATGGCCTGGGCCACCGTCTGTTGGAGAATTTGCCAACGCAAGGACTCGGCGTAACCGGGGTATTCCTCTTCAAGTTGCGCGGGGGTGAGGGGCTTGTCGTTGGTCAAGGCAATCCATCGCTTCAAGAAGGCGTCAGGGAGCTTGACGTCGACTTTTTTGAGCAGATCGACCACGAACCGACGGCGGAACACCCATTCTGCGTCGCGGTCAAAGTGGCCGTCAAGGTCTTCGGCCACACGTTCGCGGAATGCCTTCTCGTCCGTGACCACACCTTCACCGTAAATCTTGTCGAACAGCGACTGGTTGATCTCGTGGGGTTCGAGGCGCTTCACCTCCTTCACGGTGAAGCGAAAGTTTCCTTGGAGGTCTTGGACTTGTTCGTGGCTGATGCCGAGCATGCGACCTAAATCATCATGATCACGGCTCACTTTGTGCGGATCGATGTCCACGGTGGAGCCCGGCTCGAGGCCCAAGAGGGCTTTTTTTGTCTTCTTGTCCTCTACGAACTCCAAACTGACCGTGCTGTCGCTTGTGATGCCCCCTTCCAAGAGATTGCCGTCGCTGTCCAACTGGGCAAATGCGCCCACGAGCATGTCGTTGGCTTCGGAATTGTCTGGGTCGGTCATTTTGCCGTGGCGACGCTGCAAGTCGTTGACTTGACGCTCGATGGCCTTTTTGTCCACTTTGATTTTGTGGCGCGTGAACTTGGCGATCCTGCCAAAATCAAGGCTCAACTCTGGCGCCAGGCCCACTTCGTAATTGAAAATGAAATCTCCAGGGCTGTTCCAATCCCCAGCGTCTTCGGTCTTCTCGCTTGGGATGGGGTTGCCGAGCACATTCAACTTGTTCTCTTGAATGTGGTTTTGAAGCTGCTCGCCCAGCATTTGGTTCAACTCTTCGGCCAACACGGATTGGCCGTATTGACGACGAATGAGCTGCAAGGGCACTTTCCCTTTGCGGAACCCCGGCATCTCGGCCTGCTGTTGATGACGCTTCAGGGCGCGGTCAACTCGAGGGTTGTAGTCGTCTGGGTTCAGGGTGACGGCCAATTCGATGCGTAGGTCGTCGAGTGCAGTTTGTGCAATGTTCATGACGGAGATTCTGGTTGCCTTACGGGTCCCTGAAAGTGTGCGGGTGGAGGGACTCGAACCCACACGCCGAAGCACCAGATCCTAAATCTGGCGTGTCTACCAATTTCACCACACCCGCGCCTTTCAAGGGCCGCAAAGGTAGGTCGTTTTTCTCGCAGGTCAAGTCGCGTTCTGCGTTTGTCAACCCGGTCGCATTCAGCGGCTTCGCGGACCATTTGTTTGCCATGTGAAGTCGGTGTTGTCAGGGTATGTATGTGCCATGTGGATTCCAACGGTCGTGGTCTGCCCCGTCGTTGGCCCCCACAAGCCTTGGCGTCTGGCGTGGTAAAACGTCCTCGGCCAAATGGACGGCCACCACAGGATCCCCAAAAACTTGGGCGGGAAGCGTCGTTGGACGGCGCGGAGATTTGCGCTGGACGCTTGGGGACCACAGTGCAGGATGGGGGCAAGGCCTCACCATCCCAAGAGGTCGAACGTTCGGAACGGAATGGCACGTGGGCGACCCTGGACTGCCTTCGGCGGGACGGTTGACGCCTTCCATGCAAACCGGACATCACGGCTTGATGCGCGGTTTGGCGGGTGAGTGGGTGCGTGGACATCGCACCTTTGGGACGTCTGTCGGAACAAGCCATATGGCGCTTATGGCAAGGTTTCAACAAGGTGTGGATGAATGGCTTGACCTGGAAGGCTGGGTGACCAAGGAGACCCTAAAGCTTGGTGTTTCGACCGCGCTTGTTGCAGGACCCCACCACATCCAAGGGGCAGGGGCCATCGTCCTGCCAGATCGAATCATTCTGGGCCACGCCTCCGTCCGGCGGGCTTGGGGCGACACCTGGTTGCTGCAAGCGACAGGCCGCGGGCAGTGGGTCTGGGATGAGCCCCAAGGGCCTCAGTTCACAGGGTTGTGGAGCATGGCATCCCGTCCAAGGCAAGGGGGTGTGCCGTTTCAAGTGAGGTTGGCCGTGGCCGACAAGGAGGGAATGCTGGAAACGAGGCTTCAACCCAAGCCAGGATGGCGCATGGCTTTTGCGGCAAATGGTCGCCATGTGTTCTTGGGCTTGCGCCACCGTCGTGAACAGGGTCAACTTGAAATCACCGCCCGTCGCAACGACGAAGGGTGGGGCTTGGCCCGACATGTAAAAATGACCCACCGTGTGGAGGGGCCAAGGCACATGAACGTTGGGGTTATTTGGATGGAAGGAATGGGGGGTGGTGCAGTTCAGCGTGTGGTGTTGCCATGGGCGGACAGGCGGACGTGGATGCAAACCCCGACGGAAGGTGCCCGCGCCTCGGTGTGGGTCCGTTGGGAGGATGTCCAAGGGAGCCGGACTTGGTCGGCGCATGCCGCCTGGTCACCTTCTCAACAAGTGGCCTTTCGTTGTGCGCTCCGATTGTCGTGGGAAGCGTGAGGGGCTGTCCTATCTTGGCCTGCACGAACTCAAAGACATGGCAAACACCAGCGACATCAAGAACGGCATGGTCCTGAACCACAACAATGGCTTGTGGCAAATTGTGGAGTTTTTGCACGTCAAGCCTGGCAAGGGTGCGGCTTTCGTCCGAACGAAGTTGAAGAACATCGAGACGGGGAAGGTGGTGGACAACACCTTCAACGCCGGGCATAAGATTGATCCCGTGCGCATCGAGACCCGGGAGCACACCTTTTTGTACAACGACGACGAGGGATACCACTTCATGAATGCGGAGACCTACGAGCAGATCCGTTTGGACAAGCATTTGATCAGCGCCCCGCAATTTTTGAAAGACGGATTGAACTGTTTGGTGGTGTTCCATGCCGATGAAGAGCGTCCCATCAACTGTGATTTGCCTAGCCATGTGGAGTTGGAAATCACATACACCGAGCCAGGTGTGAAAGGTGATACAGCCACCAACTCGCTGAAGCCCGCCACGGTGGACACAGGAGCTGAGGTGCGGGTGCCTTTGTTCATCAACAACGGCGATTGGATCAAAGTGGACACGCGCAGTGGTGATTACACGGAGCGGATCAAAAAGTGAGCTCGAGGGAATGACCCACGGGAAGGAACGCCGCCTCAAGGAGAAGCTCGAATTGCGAGACTTCAAGCTGAACGCGTTGCTTCAGGTCACCCAAGCCATCAACAGTGAATCGTCCGAGTCCGAGTTGATGTCTCAATACGTAGGGGCCTTGAAGGAAAATCTAGGCATTGACCGTCTCGTGTTGTACGCTTCGGATTTGGATGGCCAACGCTGGTCATTGCTTGTGTCTGAGGGGACCGATTCCGCCTGGCCAGCCTCCCGGCCCTCCTCGTTTTTCAAGTCCTTGGATTTGGATGGAATAGGACTGGCTGGCGCCTTGGATGCAGACCAACACCCCTCGGATGTGGTGGTGCCCATTCACCAGAACGACGAGGCCATCGCGGTTGTGCTGGCAGGAGACACTTCTGATTCACGGGGCGTCAGTCCTGTCGTGAAGCATTTGAACTTCCTGGTGACGCTGACCAACATCTTGGTGGTGGCGCGTCGCAACCGTCAAATGAACCGACGAAATTTGAAGCAAGAGGCCCTGCGCCGGGAGTTGGAGCTCGCGGGCGAGATGCAAGCCATGCTCTTGCCGGAACGTTGGGACCACATTGATTTGGATGTGGCCGGGCATTACCAGCCTCACACCGAGGTGGGTGGAGATTGTTACGATGCGTTTGTCACGGAATCCAACGAGACAGTCATCTGCATGGCGGACGTGAGTGGCAAAGGGATGAGTGCGGCTCTGTTGATGAGCAATTTTCAAGCGCAGGTTCGCGCGTTGTTCCGGGCTCACACGGGTACGCTCACCGACACGCTGCACGTGTTGAACCGCAGGGTGATGGACATTGCCCAAGGGGAGAAGTACATCACCTTCTTTGTGGCGAAACTCAACACCGAAGGCACCACTTTGGATTATGTGAATTGCGGACACAACCCGCCGTTGTTCCTGCATCCGGACGGACGCCACGAGTTGCTCGGACTCGGTTCCGTGGGCCTCGGCATGTTTCGGGAGATTCCGAGCGTGGAAGAAGGCCAGATTCAGGTGATGGCCGGTTCAGTGCTGTGCTGCTACACCGACGGATTGGTCGAACAGGAAGACGCGGCTGAAGTGCCCTTCGGTACCGAGCGGCTGGCGACGTTGTTGAAGGGACATGATGGACAGGCTTTGGAGGGCGTGCATCAGCAAATTGTGGATGCCCTGGAGGCGTTTCGTGGAGACACCCCGCGTTTGGACGACACGGCAATGCTGAGCTGCCGCTTCAGGTGAACTTAGGGCCCGATTTCTCTGCATTGGATTGACGGATGTCCAGCATCACAAGGATGGCCAAGAACCCCCAAAACGGTGCGCTGGCCTTGTCAGTGTCCAGGAAGTTGTTCAGGACGCCGTGGACGAAGTAGGTCATGATCCCCAAAAATATTCCCATCGCCCACTCCCTGGTTTCCGAGTTGGTCAGGGTTCTATGAAGCTTGAAGCCCAAGTGCAAGGTGGCCATCAGCAAGCTCAGGACGGCCAACAAGCCCAAGACTCCCTGCTCGGCGAGTGGCCCCAAGTATTCGCTGTGGGCGTTGCCCAAGTCCGCGTTGTTCGTGCTGATTTGGGTGCGTTGGGTGGACGTCTGGAATGGTGCGTATTCAAACTGGTACGTTCCAGGCCCCCAGCCCCAAAAAGGCCTCTCTTCGAACATGGCCAACGCACACGACCAGCGATTGAGCCGTTCCAGGTTGGAGTCGTCGGTGGAGACGTTGGTGATGCTCTCAATGTGCTGGGTGAAATTGTCTGAAGAATCCTGGTTGTTGCGCTCCAGCTGGATCACCAAGGCGTCCCAAGACAAGGCCAACCCTCCGAGCGCGATTACGCCGAAGGCGAGCAAAGGCTTGAGTCGCACACCGAGTTTCATCACGCCCCACAACGCCCCCACAGCTGCCAGACTCACCCAGGCTGCACGGGTGTAGGACAACACTATCCCCAGGCTCAACCACAGCAACCCGAGGCCCCAAAGCACGCGTGCCAAAGAGGTCTTGTGCTTCCGCCACACCATGGCAATGGCCGGGGGGAGGAGCATGGCCAACACGGCGCCGTACGAGGTGTGGTCCTTGAAAAAGGGCTTCATGACCCAGTGGCCGGCGCCTTTGCCAAATCCATGGCCGGCATGACGAACGATGGTGTAGGTCACCACGATGCACATGGGAATGAGGAGCAAAGCCAAAAATCGGGTTTGGGCTTTCGAAGAATGCTGGAACCACGCGGCGAGCAAAAAGTAGAACGCCACCATGAACCAGGCCCTTGAAATCCAGGCCTTGAGGGAGACCACCGGGTGGCTGCTGGGCAAAATGGTCAGCCCCATCCACACAAATCCCGCCAAAATGACCCACGTGACATGGTGGCTCCACAGCGCCCGATCCA
>DKNS01000188.1 GCA_002469765.1 Flavobacteriales bacterium UBA7382
GAACGCCATCTCGGTCCGGGTGGGGTGGCGCCTGATTTGTTGGGGCGTGTTCAAGAAAGTCGTCATCGCCGATTCCGCCGCGATGTATGCGAATGCTGCCTTCGGCAACGACACCGTCGCC
Organism: Flavobacteriales bacterium UBA7382; assembly: GCA_002469765.1. Classification (GTDB taxonomy): domain Bacteria; phylum Bacteroidota; class Bacteroidia; order Flavobacteriales_D; family Sanyastnellaceae; genus UBA11663. The sequence goes on from DKNS01000188.1 coordinate 122, forward strand.
GGACCCGTCATGGTGTTGGGGGTGGTGGCCTTTGCCCTTCAGATCTACGGGGACTTCAGCGGGTACTCCGACATTGCCATTGGCACGGCAAGGCTCTTCGGCATCCGTTTGCGGTCCAACTTCAGGTTCCCCTACTTCTCTCGCAACTTGGGCGAGTTCTGGAGGCGTTGGCACGTCTCCCTCAACACCTGGTTTCGCGATTACCTGTACATCCCCTTGGGAGGGTCGCGCATGGGGCGTGGCCGATCCCTGTTCAATGTCGTCGTGGTGTTTTTGATCAGCGGCCTTTGGCACGGCGCCGACTGGAAATTTGTGACCTGGGGGGGCATCCACGCTGCATGCTTTGTGCCGCTCTTCCTGTTGGGACGCAATCGCCAAGCCGAGTGCCCATGGCATTGGACCCAACTGCCCTCCACACTGTGGACGTTCAGCATGGTGTGCTTGGCCTGGGTCTTTTTCCGCGCCAACAACTTCGACCATGCCTGCGACGTGTTGTCTCGTATGGCATCTGGGTGGACATCGGCAGGTCAGCACCCCACCTGGTCGTCCACGATGAATTTCTGGGAACAGGGCCCCAAAGGCATGCCCTTCGGCTGGGTCCTCCGTGAGCAGCTTGTCTTCCATCTGGCCTTGGCGGGCTTTTTGGTCGCCGAGTGGGTTCAATTCCGAAAAGGGGTGCATTGGATGTGGCGAGGGGTGTGGCGAGGGACTTGGCTTGAAGCCTTGATGCTCCTGCTGGCACTGGTGTTTGGGACGCGTCATGCAGCACAAGAATTCATCTACTTCGCCTTCTGATGCACATGTTGATCCTTCGCCCCTTGTGCACGGCTGCCCTGGTGGCCTTCGGGCTCATTCTGCTCCGAGGTGCGCTGCAGGGATTCACCCACCTTGAATTTCAAGCCGCACACGAGTCCCGTGTCGTGGTCTTTGGGGACAGCCATGGGAACGACGTGCCCTTGCGGGGAGTGCCCCGATTCAACAGACAAGCCCAAGACTTGGTCAGCACGTGGCTCCGCATGCGCGCCCTGGCCGAGGCTCAAGGTGCCGACAGCCAGGTGGAAGTCGTGGTGCTCACCTTGTGGCCCATGAAGTTTGGCCCCTTGGCTGAGGACCGGATGTCCGGGGCCATCCAACCCGACGGCTGGCATCAATCGGTCTTGGGCAAGGCCGGGCCGCTGCTCGGATTGGAAGACTTACTCCGAGCCGAATGGCCTTGGCGTTTGAAGTGGCAACTCTTCCTGCACAGCGCGCAACTGGAGTCCGTGCGCCACATGATGGGCTGGGTGTGCCGCGACGGCGATTTGGCAGACGACTACGCCGCCCCCTTGGCCGACCGGGTGAAGCACACCCTCTGGTTTGAAGACGCACATCTGTCCACATGGGCCTTCTCGGCCATCCTGGACCTCGCGGAAGCCTCCGGGTGGCAACTGGTCATCTTGGAGAACCCGCTGCATCCAAGCTACCTCGAGCTGGCGAACAAGGCCTCCCTCGACGCTTACCTCGACTTGATGCACGCCGCAGCTGAGGTCCCTCATGTCCATTACCTGCATATGGGATGGGACGCCTTGCCCAACTCCGCCTTCTTCGATTTCCATCACTTGTCCTGCGAAGGCATGGCCCACGTCCAAGGGCAACTCGACCCGCTGCTGGAAGCATTGTTGGATTGATGTGTCAGGCACAAAAAAGCCCAGTTGCTTGAGCAACCAGGCTTCTTCTCGGTGACCCTGTAGGCCCCATCAATTCGATTTCAATCCACTGTGCATCAGCGACTTGATACAAGAAAAAACAATGACATATCGTCAAACATGTCGTGTTTTTTTGGCAGTCACTGCCCAGTTTGTGTTCCGAGTCTTTGCCTTTGTGGTTTTGACTTCCACACCTAGCCGTTGGAACAACAAACGACGGTCCGATCTCTGATTACATTTTCGCCAAGAGTTCCGCCTTTTTTGTGGCGAATTCCTCTTCGGTCAAAATTCCCGCATCCTTGAGGGACGCCAATTTTTGAATTTGGGCGGGGATGTCATCAGAAGTGACTTTTCGATTATTGGCTTTCTGGACAAGGCTTTGTTGCTCTTCAATAACGGCCTTCAATTTTGCCACTTTCTCCAAGTCCGCGGCCCCAACTTTGTATGTTTTGTTCGTCGCAACAATGCTAATCCAACCGTGACCATGATTTTGGCCGGATTCAAGGTTCCTGATGTCTTCGTAAGGAATACTTACCCAATACTCCCCCGGAGCAGAAAATAGGTGATGAGTTTCTTGCCAAAGATTCACGCATTTCGAAGTCGCAACAAAAATTCCACCAAATCCACTCTTGTGTCCGCCTTCAGGACATCTTTGGCCCCAACAATCCGCAAGAATTTCTTCATCTGAGTTCAGATGTTTTTTGATTTTGGCCAGCCTTTCGTTCAATTCTTTCTCAGCCCCATTGTTTAACCATTCTTTCAATCCCATAGCGAAATACATTAAGTAAAATCAAACATACAACAAGGTTGAAAATGCTTGATAACGTCAACGACCCCGCCTATTGCATGAAGGAATTTCGCCCCAATGGGATTTTCCTTCGAACTCGATTTGTTGTCGTGGTTCCCCGGTAATAAAGGCAACGACAACGCCGAACAACGCCACAACCTTCCAAACCCATCACAATCCCAATTCATGGGGGTGTTCAGTCGGGACACCATATCAAACGAGAGCATCCCAAAAGCCCTTTTTTCGCATGTCGTCACGCATGTCGTTTTCGGCTTTTTCAGTCACCTCATTAAGAGTGTCCTTCCTGTACATGCGCCCTCGTGCGACACAGAAAACTTCAGCAACAACGAGGGTTCCGAGGACAGCAAGCATCAATATTAAAGGCACTGAGCTCAAATCGGGTGACCCCAAAGGGTTCATATACCCCAAAGCCAGAACACTCCTGCCTTATCATCTCAAAAACAGTTATTTACATCAAAAAAAGAAGCCCGACTGCAGTTGCAATCGGGCTTCTCGGTGACCCTGTAGGGATTCGAACCC
>DKNS01000063.1 GCA_002469765.1 Flavobacteriales bacterium UBA7382
AGTCTTGAACTTTTGCGCCAACAATTACCTCGGGTTGAGCTCCCACCCTCAGGTGGTGGAAGCGGCCAAACGCGCCATCGACACGCATGGTTTTGGCATGTCCAGCGTCCGCTTCATCTGCGGAACCCAGGACATCCATAAGGAATTGGAACAACGCATTGCCGACTTCCACCACACCGAAGACACCATTCTGTATGCCGCTGCGTTCGACGCCAACGGAGGGGTTTTTGAACCGCTGCTCAGCAAGGAGGATGCCATCGTTAGCGACAGCCTCAACCACGCGTCAATCATCGATGGGGTTCGGTTGTGCAAGGCACAGCGCTATCGCTATGCCAACAACAACATGGAGGAGCTGGAGTTGTGCCTCAAGGAAGCGCGCGCCAACGGCGCGCGCCACATTGTGGTTGTCACAGATGGCGTGTTTTCCATGGACGGCTATGTGGCCCAAATCGACAAGATCTGCGATCTGGCCGATGCGCACAACGCGATGGTCATGGTGGACGAATGCCACGCCACAGGCTTCATCGGCAAGACCGGGCGTGGATCGATCGAGTTGAGGAATGCCTTGGGTCGGGTGGACATCATCACCGGCACTTTGGGCAAGGCCATGGGTGGGGCCATGGGTGGATTCACCACGGGCAAGCGAGAAATCATCGAGATTTTGCGACAGCGCAGCCGGCCCTACTTGTTTTCCAACTCATTGGCGCCGAGCATCGTGGGGGCATCCATTGAGGTGTTCAAGATGCTTGACAAGACCACTGAGTTGCGAGATCGACTGGAGGCCAACACCGCCTACTTCAAGGAAGGTCTCCGCAAGGCGGGCCTGCCTTTCAGGGACGGTGAGTCGGCCATTGTGCCGGTCATGTTGGGCGACGCCAAGCTTTCCCAAGTCATGGCCAACGCCTTGCTTGAAGAGGGCATCTACGTGATCGGATTCTTTTACCCAGTTGTGCCAAAAGGGGAAGCCCGCATCCGCGTGCAACTCAGCGCAGCTCACACCCAAGAACAATTGGACCGGGCGCTTGCGGCTTTTGAAAAAGTGGGCCGCGACCTTGGAGTGGTGGCATGAGCCAGCACGTGGTGGTGGTGGGTCGGGGACTTGCTGGGGCCCTGGTGGCCTGGAAGTTTGCCGAGCGCGGCTGCCGAATTTCGTGGTGGGGTGACGGGGAGTCCGGCGCCTCTCGTGTGGCCGCCGGCATGTTCAACCCGGTCTCGTTTCGCCGTGTGGTCGAGGTTTGGAACGCGTCGGCCCATGTGGCCAGCATGCGGTCCACGTTGTTGGCCATGGAAGAAACGTTCGGAATGCAGGGGGCGTTGATGCACGACGTGCCGGTGGTGAAGGTGTTTGCCAACGACGCATACCGTCAAACGTGGAATGACCGGTGGGCCACGGGCCACGGCGTCACCCAATGGGCGGAGCGAGGTCAACGCGCCGAAGCCCTTGCAATCACATCCTTGCACGCCCCTCACGGAGTGGGCAAGGTGCACGCCGCTGGCTGGGTGGACGTGCCCGCCCTGTTGGATGCCATGGAGGCGCATGTGGCGGCCAATCACACCTTGGTCGACAGCATCTGGCGTGTGGAAGATGGTCTCCCCAATGGGGCCGACGCAGTGGTGGATTGCCGCGGGGTTGGGGCGGCCAAGGAGCTCTCAGAGGTGGGGTTGGAGGTCAACCCCAACCATGGCGACGTGCTCACCATGAGCACAGATGCCGAGGCCGTGCAGACCCGAGGCCACAACGTCAACAACGGCAAATGGCTGCTCCCCATGCGGCAACAGGATGGGCGGCAATGGTGGCGGCTGGGGGCCACGTATTCTTGGGACAAACTCACCCCTGCGCCGCATGCCCCAGCGGCCTCAGCATTGAAAGAACACATGGCGGGGACCTTTCAAGGAGAGGCAAGCGCCTCGTGGGCCGAGGCGCGGGTGGAAGCGCACCAAGCCGGGTTGCGTCCGGCGTCGCCCGACCGCCGTCCGATGGTGGGTCCTTGGCCAGGAAAGCCAGAAGGTGTGCTCATGCTCAACGGCCTAGGCACACGTGGGGTGTTGGTGGGACCTGCCGCAGCGGAATCGCTGGTGAATTTTTGGCTGGACGACACGCCTATTTCCCCTGAAATGCGCCCTGATCGTTTCAAGTCAGTGCGGGCACGTTTCCAAGACTGACCTGTTCCTAACCCGCGCCCCGTGGCCGCCGTTGCGCAGGGACATGAGGTACTTTGGGAACATGTTGCACGAATCGATTTCCCAGGCTTTGAACCAGCAAATTGCGCTGGAAGGCCAAAGTTCCCACACCTACCTCACCATGGCGGTTTGGGCAGAAACCTCCGGTTTTGACGGGGTGGCGGAATTTCTCTACGCCCACTCCGAGGAAGAGCGCCAGCACATGCTGAAGTTGATGCGCTTTGTGAACGAGCGCGGCGGCGTGGCAGAGGTGCCCACCGTGGAGGCCGGACCCACGTCATATGACGGATTGAAGGAGGTCTTTGAAAGCATTCTGACCCACGAAACCAAAGTAACGGAGAGCATCAATCACGTTGTAGATGCCTGCTTGCAAGCAAAGGATTACACCACCCACAACTTCATGCAATGGTATGTCAGCGAGCAAATTGAGGAAGAGGGTTTGGCGCGGAAAATTCTGGATAAATTGGCGCTTGCAGGCAACGACAAGGGTGCTTTGTACCTGTTTGACCGAGACATATTGAGCTTCGACAAAGAAGGCCACTCCGCCAACTGATTCTTTAGAATTGCAGGTCCTGGCCCACATGAAACGAGGAACGCTATGGCTTACGCTGGGTGCATTGGCGGCTGCGTTTTGGGCGTTTCGGACGGGGCAACAGGACCCCAAACTCGACACCACCGACCCACACCTGTTGACCACGGCGCAGTACCTGTACCATTTCGCCAAAGACAACGACTGGCCTGCTGCAAGCAAACAAGGACCGTTTGTGATCGGGGTGAAAGACAACCCTGCCTTGGTTCGAATCTTTGCGGAGAATTACGGGACGCCGCCAATCGGGGATCAGCCATTGCTGTTGGAAGAGCTAGAAGACGAGGAGGCCGCAGAAGGCATGCATATTTTTTATACCGACGCCAAGGGAGACGCATTGCAGGCGGAGCTGAACGGGATTGGGAGCAGCCCGACTTTGGTGATGACCCGCGGACTTGAAGCTTTGTCCAAAGGGGTGACCGTCAATTTAATCGTCCACGAGGGGCTGCTGCGCTACGAACTCAATCAACAAGACGCTGACCGTCGCGGGGTGTTGGTTGGCAACAGAATCACATCATGGGCCGTAACGCGTTGAGATGGATGACCATTTGTCTGTGGATGGTGCCAGCGTTGGGCCAGGCCCAGCCCGGTGCAGAGCTTGACCGTGATGTGCAACGTGCAATCATGCTCGGCAAGGCCGGGGAGTTTGCGAGGGGTTTGGACGTGGTGGAAGTCCATTTGGATGAGGATGTGCGCCACGCGGAAGCCTGGTTCATCTCTGGGTTTCTACTTAAGGAGTGGTACAAGCAGTCGGACAACCTTGCCCACCGGCAGGAGGCCATGCAGCGCTTGGCCAGGTCGCTTACCCTTCAAGCGACCCAAGGCCGTTCATCGGAATGGCTTCCTCAAGCAAGGCAGGCCCTCGGATTTTTGGGCGACGATTGTTACGACGACGCTGTGGCTGCGGTGAACACCTTTCAGACCGGGGACGAAGCCAAAGTGCTGGTCTTGGTGGACCAGTACGAGCTGGCGGTTCAGGCGTTGAATCCGGGCACCAATTTGTCGGCGGAGCGAGCGGCTTTTCACAAGAACATTGCCCACGCGCATGCCACCTTGTACGCGGCCACCTCAGACGAGGTTCATTTCGAGGGCATCCAGACGAGTTACCGCGAGGCGATCGCGCTGACGCCAGACGACGCGACGGCATGGTACAACCTGGCTGTGCATGTGTACAATCGTGGGGTGGGGGTGATGAAAGAATTGGGGTTGGAGACGTCCTTGGGAGAAATCATTGAAAAGCAACAGGCCAGCCGGGCTCATTTTTCAGAAGCTTTGCCGGCCTTTGAATCCGCATTGGAACTCCAGCCAGGCCGCGCCGAAATTTTGCTTGGGTTGGCCACAGTGCACCACGCCTTGCACAACCATGCTGAACGGGACCGGCACCACGCCGCTTGGAAAAACGCCCGCGGTCGATGAAATGGCGCTGGAACATCGCGTGGCGCATGGGCACAGGATTTGGCGTATTCATCTTGGCCGTTGCGATTTTGTTGGTGGTCACCCGAATGAATCTCTCGGAGAGCAGCACCTTGGGCCAAGAAATTGACGAGGTTCTTGTGCCCAGTCTGGGCGCCCTGGAGCAGCTCGACCAAACCCTGGCCGACAGCCGCGTGTGCGTCAACCACTGGTTGACCCGGCAGAGCCGTGCAGAAGATGAAGAAAAGGTCCTGCTTCGCGCCATTGTCGACCAGAAGCTGCCACAGCAGATGGCCACCTTGAAAGCCATGGACGGGGCGTGGACCCCGGCAGCTTCTGCGCACGTCGACACCCTGAGGAAAGAGGTGGACCGTCTTCGTGTGCTCTACGGGTACATCATGGAGTTGCTCCCCGATTTCCGCAGTTACGACAACCCGGCCAAGGTCATGGAGGCAGAGCGGTTCGCGGTCGACGGTGGAGAATTGGAGCAGTTTACAGCCGCCGTGCAGCATCGGTTGTACACCTTGTCGGAAGCCCAAAACGAGTCTCTTCGCCAGCACACCACCGAAATGGACGAGTTGGGCAACCAGTTGGCGATGGTTGCCGGTCGGGTGGCGTGGTTTGTGCTGATTTTAGGCATCGTCTTGGGGGTTGTGGTGACCCGAAGCATCGTCCAGCCCGTGAAGGAATTGAAGCGTGCGTTGTACCACATGGGGCGAGGGGTGCTTCCACCTGGAGATGTCCGGGTCACTCCGGATGAAATTGGCGACATGGCCTTGGCGGTGAACCGGTTGTCGCAAGGTTTGGCCCGCACACAGAAATTCTCCCAAGAAGTTGGTGGTGGGGCATTCAACACGCCCTACGAACCTTTGAGCGACGACGACGCCCTTGGCAAGGGGTTGCTTCAGATGAGAAGTTCGCTGGCCCGAAACGAGCGCGAGCTTGAAGGCAAAGTCCAACAGCGCACAGAAGAACTGGCTCAAGAAAAAGCGAAGGTGGAGAACGTGTTGGGCGACTTGCAAGACAGCATCAACTATGCACTGCGCATCCAACAGGCCATCTTGCCGTCCGACCAGGAGCGTCGTGAGGTGTTGAGTGAGAGTGCCGTGTTTTATCAGCCGCGCGACGTGGTTTCCGGAGATTTCTACTGGTTCAAGGCCGTGGGCAGCCGCCGCATGTTTTCGGCAATTGATTGCACCGGTCATGGGGTGCCTGGCGCCTTTTTGAGCTTGGTCGGACACAACGCCCTTGACCGGGTCACAAAAGTGTACACCGAACCGCACAAGGTGCTCGATCATTTGAACACCCACGTGCTGGCCCTCCTGCGAAAGGACGTCCAAACCGTGGCAAGCATCCCTGAGGATTTGGTCCGCGACTTGGCTATTTCGGTAGAGGGTGTGGGCCCTGCAGGTGGACGCGACATCGGGGGGCAAGACGGCATGGACTTGGGCATGGCTGCGGTCAATTGGGAGACGATGATGCTCGAGTACGCCGGGGCCAACAACCCTTTGTATGTGGTGCGCCGGGGTGAACTGCAGGAGCTCAAGCCCAACAAGTTTGCCATCTGCTCCTTTGAGCCCAACGCCAAGAACTACGACGTGCAGAAGTTCCCTTTGGAATCTGGCGACACGCTGTTTTTGTCCACGGACGGATTTGTGGATCAATTCGGTGGACCTCATGGCAAGAAATTCATGCGCCGCCGCTTCCGGGAGTTGTTGGTGGAAACGGCTTCGTTGCCGGTGAGGGAGCATGAAACTCACTTCAAGCGCCATTTCGAGGCATGGCGTGGAGAGGAGGAGCAGGTTGACGATGTCCTTGTGGTCAGCGTGCGGGTGCCATGAACGTGACTGCCCTTCGAAGCCAGGCTTGGGAATGGATGCGGTCGGACCGCGGCCTCATGTTGTGGGCCGTCTTGGTTGGCATCGCTTCAGGGCTGTTGGCCGTGTTGATGAAGCAATCTGTGGGCGCCTTGCGGTCAGGCATGTTCTCCATTCAATCGTGGGTGGGCGGCTCGTGGTTTTTGGCGTTGGGACCCATTTTGGGGCTGATCGCCACAGCCCAAGTGGTTCGGCGCTTGTTGGATGGCGACCACCCTGGACCGGGCATCCCCTCGACTTTGCATGCCATCTCCACACGCCGGGGTCGCATGAAACGGACCTGGATGTTTGCCCCCGTCGTCACGAGCGTGTTGTCGGTGGGCTTTGGGGGCTCGGGCGGGTTGGAGGCCCCAGCCATGCAGGCTGGGGCGGCGTTGGGTTCAGAAGTGGCCTCCCAAACCCGCAAGCACTTTCGTCGTCGCTTGCTGCTGATCGGGTGCGCGGCTGCAGGGTCGCTGGCGGCCATGTTCAAAGCGCCGGTTGCCGCAATTGTGTTCGCAGTGGAGGTCATCATGATTGACCTTACGGCGTCCAGTCTCGTGCCCATCCTGCTCGCGTCTTTGGCCTCGCTGTTGACCGCGTTTGTGTTTTTTGAAGGCGAGGACATCCTCACGGTGCCGACCCTGGCCGCATTTCAGGCGAGCAGGCTGCCATGGTACATCGTCTTGGGCATTGGAACAGGGTTGGGTTCGGTGGTTTTTTCCAAGCTTTACATCTTGAGCCAGCGGGCCATTGGTCGCTTCAAGAACCCCCAAACCCGCATGGTCCTGGCAGGGCTGCTTTTGGGCGCCGCCGTGGCAGCTTTGCCTCCTTTGTTTGGCGAAGGCTATGAGGTCATCAACTCCATGTTTTTGGGGTATTCTGACGTTTTGATCGAGGACATGTGGATGTTGGAAGGCTCTTTGGCCTTGCCGAGCCTGTTGGGGTGGCTGTTGCTTGCTGCTTGCCTCAAGCCCATGCTCACCGGATTCACCGTCGGGGCGGGGGGTGTCGCCGGCATTTTTGCGCCGGCGTTGTTCGCAGGGGCCCTTGTGGGGTTTGCATTCGCGCTGGGTGTCAACGGTTGGATCAACCCCACGGCCATGCCCATCGGAAATGCAGTGCTTGCGGGATTGTGTGGGATGATGGCTGGGGTGTTGCACGCGCCTTTGACGGCGATCTTCTTGGCCACGGAGTTGAGCGGAGGATACGGGCTGTTCGTTCCGCTCATGCTGACCTCGGCAATCGCGTTCACCACGTCTCGCGCCTTTATGCGTCACAGCATCTACACGCGTGAATTGGCCGAGCGTGGCGAGTTGCTGACCCACGACAAGGACCAGGCGGTGTTGACGTTGATGAATTTGAAGGAGGAGCTGGAACAAGACTTTCTGCCCGTCCAGGCCGATTGGAATTTGGGACAGCTTGTGGAGGTGGTGGCCCAAAGCCAGCGCAACCTTCACCCCGTGGTAGATGCCCAAGGCATGCTGTTGGGCATTGTGGATTTGCAAGACATCCGGCAGGTGATGTTCGACCAGGACCAATACTTGACCTTGCGCGTGGTCGACCTGATGACCTCGCCGCTGGCTGAGGTTCAATGGGAGGATAAAATGGACGACGTGATGACCAAATTCGAGCAATGTGGCGCATGGAATTTGCCTGTGGTGGAGGGTGGACGCTACGTGGGTTTTGTCTCGAGGTCTCGCCTGTTCAACGCCTACCGAAAGTGGCTCAAAGCCACCAGCCTCGAATGAGGGTCAGATCTCGTGCTCCACAGCGCCTTCCAAGATGTAGTTCATCTGGTAGACGTCGTCGGAGTTGAGCCGCAAGGTGCCTTTGAAGGTCAGGCGGTCGTCGGTCTGGTAAGCCCGTTCACTTTTGTCCGGGAATCTCAAGTCAATGACGGATTCAGGACCGGCTCCACCGCAGAAAAAGCAGTTGGCGAAGGGATAGCGGCTGAGGACGTAGAAGTCTTCGTCGACGTCCACGGGGATCATGTAGCCCGTGATGTAAAAAGCCTTGCCCTCGGAGGCCACCACCGACTCCCCAAACTTGGGCATCCAGTAATACGCATCGAGCTCTTCCAAGTAGACATCGGTGAACTCCACGTCGCTCAGGATTTGCCAAGTCAGCTCTTCAAACTCTTCGCCTGCCTGGGCGCGGATCTTCGGTGCGTCAGGTGATACAAAGAGAGGGGAGAGGTCGAGGCTGGCCAATTTGGCTTCGCCGACGTGGCGAATCTGGTCCTGCGTGGCTTGTGCCGCGTGGGAAGGGTGGCACATGCTGCTCCAATCCATCATGGACACGGCGAAAAGGGCCAGGGCCGAGAACACAAATGTCAAGAAGCTTCTGCGTTTCATCGTGGCGAAGTTAAGCTTCACTGAGGGTCTTGCTGATGTCCAGGCGCAGGGTGCGTCCGGCTGGAATGGCCGAGGCCACCAGGCCCACTGCGACGGCCGCAGCGGCCAAGGCAAGTTCTCCAGGAAGGGGTATCATGGAGCTCAAGCTGTAGTGGAACTGCTCCTCCACGAAGGAGGAGAGCACAACCATGGCGATGCGACTCAAGACCAATCCCAACAGCGTGCCTCCTGCGCTCAGCAGCCCTCCTTCCACAAGCAAAAGGGTGTACAAGGTGCGGGGGGTGCCACCCATGGTGCGCATCAGCGCCAACTCATGCCGTCGTGCCCGGATGTTGTCCAACACCGAAATGAAAATGCTGGCAAAGCTGAGGGCCATGATGAGCATTGCGATGGCGCGAAGCGTCTTCGTCCCGAGCCCAAACTGCTGCGTCATGCGGTTCACTTCGATCGCAGGAAGGGCGACCTGCATGTTGGTGTCTCGCAACGTGCTGGGGATGGTCAAGACGGCCAGGGGGTTGCGCTTTTTGAGCAGCATGGCCGTGATTTCCCGGCTGCTGGGATCGACCTCTTCCCCGTCGTGGGCATGGACGTCCCAAATGCTCTGGATGGCGGTCAAAATGAGTTGGTCCACCACCGTTCCGCTGGGCTCCATGATGCCCACAACGGTGAAGGTCCGGTTCGTGTGGATGTCGGTTTGGTCTGTCAGACCGTGGGCGCTGAAAAAGGCGTCCCCAAGGGCCAGTCCGGTGGCCTCTGCAACTTTCGCGCCGAGCGTGACTTCAAAGGTCTCCGCCCACCACGACCCTTCGGCCAACTTTGCTCCATAGTGCTCGACGTAGCCCATTTCTGTGCCCACGATTCGGTAGCCCTCGTGGTTGTCGCCATAGGCCAACGGAATGCCCGAGGCGATGTAGGGGTGCTTGACCACTTTTTGGGCCGCTTCCAACGAGATGTTTCCTGTCGGCGCGTCGATGTGGTAGACGTTGGCGAGGATGAGTTGCAAGGGGCTTCCCTTGGCCCCCAACACCAAATCGATGTCCTTGATGTTGCGCTCGAATGCGTCGTTGACCTGCTTTTCCGTCAGGAGCATCATGCTGACCATCCCCACACCAAAGGCAAGCAGAGCCAGGCTTAGCGCAGTCTGGAGCGGCTTGGCTTGCAAGTTTCGCCGGGCCTGTGTGGTCACCCCAAGTTTCATGGCTGTTGGGGTTTGAGGGTGACGCATGAGTCATACCGGTCCTTCAAACGTTGGTCGTGGGTGACGACAACGAGGGTCGCGTCGGCCGCCTCTCGGTCCAGGATATTCATCACAGCCGCCGCACTCGCATCGTCCAGGGCCGAGGTCGGCTCGTCGGCGAACACCACCTGGGGTTTGTGAAGCAACGCTCGGGCGATGGAGGCCCGCTGTTGTTCGCCCACACTGAGCTCATGCGGTTTGGCCCATGCGCGATGACCGATGCCCAACCTGTCCAGCATGTCGTCCATCTTGGCTTCGAGCTCCTCAGGGATGCGCCCGGTGGTCAGCTGGTGAGGCAAGGCCATATTCTCCCGCACCGTCAGGCTCTGCACAAAGTGCGCTTGCTGGAAGACGACACCCACTTCGGAGCCTCTCCAACGGTCAAGTTCCCTATCAGTGCTGGCATGCAGCGACTTGGACCCGACCGTCAAGGCCCCCGTGGTTGGGGTCAAGAGTCCGCAAAGCAAATGAAGCAAGGTGGTTTTGCCCGCACCGCTGTTGCCCAGCAGGAGCATTCTACCCCCCTGCGCACATGAAAAGTCGGGAAAGCTCAGGACGGGTCCGGCCGCGTCGTATTGAAACTTCACTCCCTCAATGCTGACCATGTCCCGAAGGTACGGAGGCGGTGCGTGAGATTGGCTTTAGCTTCGCGAACCAAGCACAGGCAATCATGAATTTTTGGCAACGTCTTTCGCGTTTCGGCATCGGCATCATGTTGGGCATCGCACTCTCCTTGTATTTCTTCGGTGGACGAGGATGCGGGTCTTGGCTGCCCTCCGCACAAGTCCGCAAAACCATAGTGAAAGGCGGTGTTCAGCTGTCTCCTGAATTGCGTGCTTCGCAACCTGATCTCACCGTGTCCGAGATCCTGATGTATGTCGGATCCGCCGACGTGGACTTCGGGGCGAGCGGCACCCGGGAAGATCCCCAATGGTACTTGCTCTCAGGAGAAGTGGATGGGTCGCCCTTGACAGCCATCGAGGTTGTGCTGATGGACACGGCGAGTGTCGTCCGGCGAGTGGACATCGCGCGCTGATCAGATCTGCTGCAAGGCCTGCATCTCGTTGTAAAGTTGTGTGGCTTTCTTAAGCCTGGCAGGGTCCACTTGGCCTTCCGCCTCGCGTTGTTTGGTGTGCGGCACAAACGTGTCCCAAGTCACCTTGACGCCCACCTTTTGGGCAAGGCTCGTCAAGACTTCGGTAGGTTGGGTACAATACCGTTCATATCCTAAGAAGTGAAGGCGGTGGCGGTCCATCGCCAAGGCCGCCTCGTAATGGTTGATCCACAAGTCGAGCCAATGGTCCAGCGTGTCGCGGTCGCCCTGAGGCAGCGGGGTTTGCTCCTTGAATTTGAACGGTTTTTGACCCAGGCCAAACTCGTGGTGCACCAGCCAATCCATGTAGGTCTTCACGAAGGGGTCGTCCTGCTGCATCGCGCAATACTTCTCGTGCATGGCGCGGAGCGAGGCGGCGTGTGTGAGTGGCTCGCGAAACATCACCAAGGCATGGAAGTCCCGGTTGTGTTCGCGCAGCGAAGGGTAGCGTAGCAAGGCGTTGTTGTTTTTGGCCACGTACATCGCGCCTGATCTCGGCGCGGTGGCCAGGGCGAGGCCTTGGTAGTCCAAGTAGGTCTCGTGGCCCTTGGCATCTATCGGATGCGCGACCACTGCGTCGTCTTGCACGTAAGACTTGGCGGCCACGGCTTGGAAAAACACCTCTTCCAAGGCTTCGGCCGAGTCGTTGCCCACCAGGATGCCGTCGCCGTGGCTTCGTTCCTTTTTGAGGCTGGAAGTCGGATTGTGTATGCGGCGCCAGGTCCCGGGGGCCAACACCAAAGGCATGTTGGCGTAATTCAAACTGTGAAACGCGCCACTGGCCACCAGTCGTTCAAGCATGCTCGTGGTGCCAGCACGTGCCAACCCGGTCACCAGCAGAAACGTCGGTTTTGGGGTTCCGCCCCGGGCTTTCCACGCGCGGATTTCGCGGCGCATGAGCGCGGCGTGGACGTGGGGGTGGTCCAGGACCATCTTGTGCAGCAACTGCGACAACGGAGAGTGGCCCGACGTCGCGGCTCCTGACCGCGCTTGACGGGGCAACACCTTGGGCACCACAAAGGCCAACGTTCCGCCCAGCGACACCCCCGCAATGCCTTGCCACGTGGCCAAGAGGCCAAGGCCAAGACCGTCCACGAACATGCATGGCGTGGCGATGCATGTGACGCCAGTCACCACCAAGCCCAAGAACTTCAGAAGCGCCACGACGAGCGAAGAGGTCGCTTGTTCCAACGCCGCCAGTTTGTCGTCCTCCGGGGTGTTGGACATCATGCCGTCCAGCACCGCCATGCTGGACAGGGCTAGCCGGTGCAACAGGGGGGCGTTGTGCCGGATCAACAAGAACGCCGCGTACGAGGCGAGGGTCAAACAGAAGGTCGCCCAGGTCACCGTTTACTTCTTGAAAATCTTCTTCAACCGAAGCCAAACGATGTATCCCAAGGCCGCAAACACAATGCCACCCACGAGCAGCGTCAAGGCGATGGCACCGGCACCCATGGATGGACCGATGTAGGCAAGGCAAGCGGGCAGGAGGGAGATCGCATTCAGGGTCATGGCGTGGGGATGATTCGTGTCCAGTTGGGCAAATGGTGGTGGCCTTCGTGGTGCGACGGCATGACGTCCTTGTAGAGGATGCCTTCGTCCCCAAGCACCCACAGGATGCCTGAGTTTTGTTCTTCCAAGAACATGTCGCCGCTGGGGAGGAACTCTTGAAGGCCTTCGCTGTAGGTCATGATCTCGCCTTCCCGCATGGCGTCGTTGTGGACTTCCGAGAAGGAGCCGTCGGCCAGGTTGAACGCGACCACTTCTGAGTACCAGTGCTTGAGCTGCATCTGGTCCCTGGAGACAGGGTACTTGTGGGCTCCGCTCGTGTATTTGCCCGTGTTCTCTTGCGTCGCGTTGTTGAAGATGGCCAGCGTGCGGTCATCCAAGATGTCCACGTCATGTTGCGCTGCCAAGGGGCCGTCAATCACCCGAACGACCTCGCCTGTGGAGGGTCGGAAATGCAAGACAGCTTGGAGGTTCCTGAAACTCAGGAACAAGTCGCCTTCCTCGAAGAACGTGCCGCCAAAGAGGGCCGGCTCGACGTCGTTGAGGTGAAGGGGGTCTTGCGGATCTCCTGACCGAAGAATGAGGTGTTCCAGGCCGTTGTCGCGAAGGATGTCGGCACACGACTTCAGGTAACTGATGTGCCCGGTCTCCGGGTCGATGCGCGCGATGCTGTTGTCGAGGAAGTGGACCTTTTTCTGGTCCATGGTGTAGCTCCCTCGGTATGCGATGTGACGTCCGCCACGTTCCCACTGCATGACGCAGGCCCAGATCTGGCCTTGGGCGTCGAGGTTGATCGCGTGGTGAAAGCTCAGGCTGTCTTGCCGCCACATCATGTTGGAGGCGGAGTCCAAACGAAACAACGGGTTGCGGTTGGTGATGAAAGACACCACTGAGCGGTCCGCCAACAACAAGGGGTGGTGGATGCGCCAATGCGGCTTGACAGGGACTTCTTCGGAAGGCACCATCCAGCGGTGTCCGACTTCGCCGTCGCGCAGGTTCCACAGGTCGATGTTGCGCCCATTCTTCTCGTTGGAATACGCGGACAGCGCCCACACATCTTGGTCCAAACGATTCACCGACGTCAAACTGTCAGGGGTGGGGATGAACGTCTGGGGTAGGTTTTGGGCTTCTGTCACCGATTGCTTGAACAGATCTGGAAAACCGGCCAACATCTCGATTGGCTTGTTCGCCATCCCGAAGTTCCGGTCGCCTTTCGTTCGGTGCTTGACAGCCCAACCAAACACAGACAAACCCGCCAAAATGAGGACGGTTTGGGCAAGGATGAGGGCGAATCGGTTCACGGCGCGAAGATATCAAGGTTGTGGACCCGTCACGACCAAGTCCAGTGCGTGCGCACGCAGGCCGTCGTGCACCATGAGCACATGGCGTCCCGGCGTCAACCGACCGACACGCACGTCCAGACCTTGGCCTTGCACCACCTCGCGGCCTCGGCTGTCCATCAACGTCCAGGTGACGCGATGGTCTTGCGACAGAAAAGGCCCGTCGATTCGGAGGCGCTCTGCACGAGGCCCGACGAGGTTGGGGAGGAGCCTCCATGCCTCTTCGTCTTCTGGGACTTGGTCCACGTCAAGGGTGGTGAAGAGGAGGTCGTTGTGGACCCCAAACCCAGGCGTCTCCAAGGACCAGCTGTCCAGCGGGCCCAGGCTGTCGATGCGAAGCAAGCAGGCGTTCCAGGTGTCGTTGAGCGCGCCACGGGTGCTTCCTGCGACCCAGATTTGGCCCAGGCTGTCGATTGTCAGCCGGGAAGGGTCGTCCTCGAAGAGGGTGCCCCACGCCCCCTGGCCCACGTACCCGCCGCCGGGGGTGTAGTGGGTGAGGAGCATGCTTTGGTCCAAGGCCGTGACCACGTCCGTTTGGGTCAATTTGAGCCACCCGTCCTCGGTGAAGGCCAAATCTCGGCCTGGCCGTTCCCCCGTGGTGGGCCCGTACAAGAACCCGTTGAGGTTCCCGGTGAGCGCGTTCAAACTGATCAGGCTGTGCAGAAGGGCTCCGCCGCCAGAAGGCAGGTTGCGCTCGTAGGATTGAAGCACCCGAACGTTGCCGTTCAGCCCCAACGCCAAGGCCTCGGCCTGGCTCCAGGTCTGGGGCACGGTGTCGGGTTGGTGAAACTCAAACGCCATTTGACCCAAAGGGTACATCCCCCAGATCGCGGTGCGGGTTTGGCCGGCCTCGGTTCGCGCCCCGACACTCACAAGAAGGCCGTTCACCACCATGGCATCGCGGACTTCGTCGTTCACCCCGTTCTCGCCGCCCCAATGTTTCAATTCCCCCGTCTCGAGGGAGATGGCTGTGGGCCGGTTTCCGATGGCGCCGACCACCCAACGTGCCCCCAACCATTTCACCGAGCAGGTGGGTCGGAAGCCTTGGGTCAAGGGAGGAACCATGGTTCCATGCCACACCCCTGTGGAATCGAAGGTGTGGATCGCCGCGTGGTACCCGTCCTCTGTGGTCAAACGCCAGGTGAGGATGTCCACCATGCCAGCTTCGTCGGACCACCCGTCCATCGCCATTTCAAACATCACATCCCCGGGGGTCAGGGCGGTCCAATCGACGTTCAGACTCTGGTCGTAGTGCACCACGTACCCGCGCACATCCTGGGTGTTGGGCAATTGGGTGGAGCCCAGCAGGAACGCCCCTGTTCCGTGCGGCACCACGACCTCGCCAAATTCTTCTCCTTGGCCGCCGACGGCCCTGAATTCCACTTGGCCTTGTGCGCCCCAGAGGCACGTCCACATGGAGCACATCCACAGGGCGCGTGAGACGTTGGTTGTCAATTGAGGTTGGGTCATGATCAATGCGTCTTCACCACGCGGGTGGTGTGTGAGGTTTGTCGTTCAGGGTCCCAGGCCATCACCACGTACACGCCTGGCGGCATGCCCTGGAGGTCGATTCGAAACATGGGTGCCGCAGGCCCCTCTCGCCACGCCCGACCACGTGTGTCGACGAGTCGATAAGTGGACTGGGCGCTCAAGTTGCCCGAGACGAGCACAGCCTCCCGCGCCGGGTTGGGTT
The DNA here is from genome assembly GCA_002469765.1 of Flavobacteriales bacterium UBA7382. Lineage (GTDB taxonomy): Bacteria > Bacteroidota > Bacteroidia > Flavobacteriales_D > Sanyastnellaceae > UBA11663. The sequence continues at coordinate 15,266 of DKNS01000063.1, forward strand.
GCGCCATCAAGTCTTGGCCTGTGGGGTTGTTAGGCAGGGAGGGGTGCCCCACCCAAGACACCCAGTTCAAGGCCGCCAACAAGGCCTGGAAGGCGTTCACCTTGCCGTGGCCCCACTCCACATCGCCCTCCTCAGGAAGTGCTCCTGTGGCTTGGTCTTGCCGGGCCGTGACTTGCAAAATGTCGCGCACGTCGGATGGGGAAAGGCTGGGGTTGGCTTCGAGCATCAATGCCACGATGCCTGCCACGGCGGGACTGCTCATGCTCGTGCCTGACAGCTTGGCGAATTCGTAAGTCATGCCGTCAAACTGAACCTCCTCGGTGACGGCGTACGTGCCATCCCGGAACGAGCTCAACGACGACTCCACGTTCACGCCAGGGGCACTGACGTTGGGCTTCAAGCGCCCGTCGAGTGTGGGGCCATGGGACGAGAAGTAGGCCAAGCTGCCTCCCACCTCAGTGCCTTGGGAATTCAAGTACTCCGACGCGTAGGCGCCAATGGCGATCACACTTTCGCCACATGCCGGTTGTTGGATGCCGTACGCCGGCGTGCCTTGCAACCAGCCGGACGTGGCGGCTTGAAAGTCTTGTCCCCAATTGCCCACGCCGTTGGACAAATGGGTGTGGTTCCAAGCGTGTACGGTGCCTTGGTCGGCGGTCATTTGAAGGGCGACCCCCAACCCGGTGTTGCCCTTGTGAATTCGGATTTGCAAGAATGGCCGGCCGTTGTCGGGATGGGCGGCCTCCGCCACCACATCGTAGACGAAGGTGTCCTCCATGGCCACATGAACGGCGTCGAGCATGACTGGTCCGTCGCCTGTGCTGAACCATGGACTCTGGTTCACCTCGGTGCTGGCGCCCACGGTCACCATAAAATTGGCGCTGAAGGATTCACCGGGTTCGCCCCACAGGGTAAGGTTTTGGCCCCACGCATGAGGATGCGCGCTGAGCGGGTAGAATTGCACCTTGGAGCGGGCGGTGTCGCCCGCGGCCGTGAAGGTGTGCTCGATGTGGAAGTCGCTGTCGCCGTTGTTTCCGTTGGAACTGACGAACACCACGCCGTCTTCCGACAAGCCGTCGATGAAGACGTTGCTCAGGGAGGTGCCGTCTGGGGTCCCCCATTGCGGCAGCCCCCAGCTGTTGTTGATGACCAAACGTTTGTTGTCCGCCTCCGCGACGTCTTGCATCCATGCAAAGGCGTCGAGCGCGGCCGCTTCGTCCACCATGAGCGTGGCCAAGAGCAATTCAGAGGCCGGGGCCATGCCGGTGAGACCGGTTCCAACGCCACCGCCTGCGGCGATGCCGGCCACGTGGGTGCCGTGCGTAGAGTATCCGTAGACGTTGGATGTGTCGCTGCCCAAGAGTTGAATTTCCCATGGCTCCAGCGAGGCGACCCCATAGTCGAAGCCTTCTGGCGCTTCTCCCGAGGTCCGGTATTGGTCCCATACTCCGCGGATTCGGGATGCGGTCAAGGCAGTGTCATAGAACATGGGGTGGGTGTAGTCGAAGCCCCAGTCGAGCACCCCGAGGAGGACGCCCTCGCCGTGAAACGCCATCGGCAGGCCAAAACCTGCATGAACGCTGTCCACCCGCGTGCCGTAGCGCACCTTGTCCAGTTCAGGCACTGCCCGCGATGCCAATTCCACCCGGTCCATGGGCAACGCCGCCAACAGCTCCAGGTGATTCACGTCCACACGAAACGACGCGACTCCGTGACGGCAGGCACCAGGAAAGATGGCTTCTTGGGTTTGGGCCCAGGCTCGCCAGTCGGATGGCGACGTGACGTCATTCAACCGTCCCAGGAAGCCGACCGTGGCGCGATTTTGGACCAGCGCCACAGGATGCCCTTGGGCGGCAAGCAAGAGCGCTTTGGGGCTCGGATGTTGGGCCGCCAGGGCTTCGAGCTCGGCCAGCGCTTGGCGGTCGACCATGGCCATGGTTTGGCCCCAAGCTCCACCGGACAACAGAAACGCGAAGAAAAACAGACAACTGCGAAAGACAACCATGTTTCCAAAGGTCGGCAATCGACGTGCCCGCTCGCAGGCCTCAGGCACTCAAAGCAAATAGTTCATGTTTGAAAACGAGGAGTGCCCTCCGCCGATGACGTCTTCAACCAAGCCCTTCTGTCCTTCACTGCATGCGACGAGGGTGCGGATGCTGAACGAACGCAAGGCGGCCTTGACGCTCAAGGTGCTGACGGCGCTGTCCTTCCGTCCTGTGAAGGGAAGGGTGTCCGGACCACGTTGACAAGAGGCGTTCAGGTTCACCCGGCAAACTTGGTTGACCAGGTTGTCGATGCAGTGTCCGGCTGTTTCTGGGGACTGGGTGAACACGCTGACTTGCTGGCCGTAGTCGCTTTTGGCGATGTCGTCCAAGACCTCCTGGAAGTCCTCAAACTCCAGCACTGGACACACCGGTCCAAACTGCTCTTCTTTGAACAAGGCTGTGTCGCGAGAGACGGGGAACAGGATGGAAGGAAAGACCATGTTTCGTTCCACTCTCCCGCCGCGCTCGTTGACCATGGCCGCACCTTGTTGTTGGGCCTCCTGGATGTAGGCTTGCATCGCTTCCACTTTCCCCACTTCTGGCAGGGGGGTGATGTCCGCGTTGTCCAAAGGCGAGCCCCAGACCAGTTGGTCGGTGGCTTGGGCGAAGGCCTCCAAGAATTTGACCCGAATGTCCTTGTGGACGTAGATGACTTTCAGGGCGGTGCAGCGCTGTCCGTTGAAACTCCACGCGCCTTTGACACATTCCCGGACTGCGGTGTCGAGGTCGGCGTCGGGAAAGACAATGGCGGGATTCTTGGCTTCCAAACCAAGCACTTGCCGCACGCGGTTGGGCTTGGGGTGCTGTGAGATCAGGGCGTTGCTGCTTTTGCTGTTGCCGATGAGCGCAAGAACGTCGACGTCGCCGGATGCCATGATGGGAGAGGCGAGCGTTCTGCCTCGGCCAAACACCACGTTGATCACGCCGGGAGGGAAGCTCTTTGCAAACGCCTCCAACAAGGGGACCATGAGCAACACCCCGTATTTCGCGGGCTTGAACACGCATGTGTTTCCCATCAAAATCGCGGGCAGCAGCACACAAAAAGTCTCATTCAATGGGTAGTTGAACGGTCCAAGGCACAGGACCACCCCAAGTGGGCCACGACGAATCTGGGCCAAGGTGCCGTCCACCACATTGATATGCGATCCCTCGCGTTGAAGGTTCTTGTATTCCGCAATGGTGTCCCTCAAATAGTCCACTGTGCGGTCAAACTCCTTTTCCGAATCACTCCGCTTCTTCCCGATTTCCCACATCAGCAGGTCCACCACTTCCTGGCGCCGCGGGAGGATGAGCTCGATGAACTTCTCCATGGCCTCAATGCGCTCTCCGGCAGGGGCGGTGGGCCATGCCCCACGTCCATGGTCGTAAGCATTTTTTGCGGAATCCAGGGCGGCCATGCCCACCTCGCTGTCGAGGTCTGGCACCGTACCCAACAGGGTTCTTTGTCCTTCAGCATCCAGGAGGGGACTCCTCACTTCGCTGGATGGACCTTGCCAGGTCTCCAATTGCCCATGGAGCAGGTAGTGGTTTCCATGGATAAGCTTTGCAGGTGCTTGAATGGATGGTTGTTGCGTCATTGTGGAAGAACTGACACGCCAGCCAAAAGTTCAGACTACGTCACTCTCGACCCCGCAGCAGCAAGCCTCTCTGAAGCAAGACCATGACCACAGCAAGCCCGGCGGCGGTGCATTCGTAGGCCAAAGCATGCCACGGTTCGATGCCAAGCGCCCGTCGGAGCAGGATGGTGGCCACCACGAACCCTGAGTTTCGAAGCACAAGCCCGAAGTCGTCGGAATACCGAAACGACACAACCAGCAACAGCACATCCACCAGGATCAAGGCCGTGAAGAATTCGTCGTAGAAGATGGAGTTGAGGTCCGAATGCAGGTGGTCCGGCGTGGTCACGATTTCCACCATCCAAGCTCCAAGAGAGTAGAGACTCAGGCCCACCAAAGCCAAGGAGAGCAGTCCGGCAAGGGCGGTTTTGAAGTCCACGAAGCGCGCCAAATCTTGCTCCTCAATCCGCGCCTCCCGACGGGGCAACAAATGGTAGAACCACACCAGGGCCCCTCCGAGCACCATGGCCGAGAGCAAGTGGGGAAAAAAGGCCGCCTCCCACGGCCAGTTGGACGTGGTGTCCAGGTCCTTGAACACCGACCGAATTTCGATCAAGGCGACAATTTCAATCTGCTTGCCCAAGGACCTCGCAAACGAAGTAGGCAGGTAATACACCAGCAAATAGACCTCGGCAATCAAGATGATTGAGAAGGGGGTGTACAGCGACTGAAGAGGGTGAGAGAAGAGGCTGGCAGGGAGGTCCAAGGCCCCCAGATGTCCGAGTCCATAAAGGCCCAGGTGGATGCAAAACATCACCAATGCCAGAGTCACCAGGCCGTGCTCCACCCTGCGTCTGACGGAGGGGTTC
>DKNS01000086.1:0-575 GCA_002469765.1 Flavobacteriales bacterium UBA7382
CTTCTGTCAAGGAAAGCTCCAAAAGACAGAGGCCGAGGTTCAAGCGGTGCTCAAACGACTCGGCCTCGAAGACGGGGAATGACGTTCGGGCTCCAGCTCAGTTCTTCTTAAGCTTGTCGAGCAATTCGGACGCAGACTGCTTGGCGTCGCCTACGGCTTCTTTCACTTTGTCCTTGGCGCTGTCCATGCCCTGTTGCGAGCGCGCCAACACCTCTTCCTTCACCTCGTTCATGACTTCGGTGAGGTTGATGAACTCCACGCAACCGCCCATGGCTTGGGTGTAAAGGCGGTCCAACTCACGGTTGCCAGAGGGCTGCATGCATGGCAACACAGCCTCCGAAATCAAGACGTTCAATTCGGCGGTGGACACGGTGTCCATGCTCTTCATGCCCTCAAGAAACGCCGCGGCAGACTCCTTATTCTCCGTCACGCAATCGCAGGGGTCGCCGCGTTCTGCAATGGCTTGCTCCAGGGTTGGAACCGAAGGCGCCTCCAGTGTGGCTTCGCTGGTGCTTTCACCGCAGCTTTCCAACAAACACATCATGGCCACAATGGCCAGGGCAAGGGTCAAAAAT
>DKNS01000086.1:957-3238 GCA_002469765.1 Flavobacteriales bacterium UBA7382
CGGACGACCACAATGCGCTTTTCCACGCGCACCTCGCCGTCGCCTGATTCTCTTCGGATGATTTGGACGTCTTGGCCTTGGCCACCAGTCATGCTTTCCATCACCTCCCGCATGTTCACCTCCACATCAATGTCGTCTCCGTTGGACGTGACATTCACGACGCCACCTCCTGGCAACGTGATCATGGTGTCTCCTTCAAATTCCTCGTCGGTGAACATCATCACCTCCACTTCGCCGTCCGACACCCACACGTTGTCGCCCACTTCCATGCAACCAGGGTGGCCTTTGTGCATCCGTGGACCTTCGTGCCCTGTGACACGGCCAAGCAAGAATCCCAGCACGAGAAACACGGCGCTGAACAAGATGAGATGGGTGTTCTTGGATTCCATGAACCCAAGTTCTTTCACTTCACCCCAGGGTCAAGGGTGAAGTTGACAAGTTGCCACCGTCTGTTTGTGAACGACGATTGGCGCTCCCTTGAGCGTCACTCGCAGGTGAGGTTGTAGAGCGTCAAGAAGACCAACAAATCTTGGGCGTCCACCGACTCGGTGTCGTCGAGGTCGTAAGGACCCGCCCACGGCTCACCGTACGCCGTCAAGAACAACACAATGTCCGCCGACCCCACCGCGCCGTCGCCGTTGAAGTCGCCTGCGCATTCGTCATCTGGCAGGAAGCCCGTGCCCCCGAACTCCTCGGCCCACTGGGGGAAGACGATGGTCTCTGCATAATGGAAGGCATGGCGCCCCACGTGCTTGCCGATGCGCCGTCCTGGCGCGTCGTCGATGGGCGGATGAATGCCGCCCCACATCCGACTCAGTGCGCTCTCGTTGGACGCGTCCATGAACGTCGCCCATTGGAGGTTCACGTTGACACTCGGCCCGTCTTCAAACACCAAAAACTGATTCATCGGCGCCGACCACTCGGCCAAGCCGCCTGGCCAGTATTCCGACCCTGTCAACAACTCCAGCAACTCGGCGGCGGCACGGGAGTACGTGCTGTGTCCACTGACGTATCCTGCAAACGGAGGCGTCACGAAGCTGGGACGCTGGTACGGCCACCATTGATCCGCTGGAATCCACCCCACCCCCGCTTCGTCGATGAGCGGCACTTCGATGTAATCCGGTCCTTTCCAGCAGCGCACCTTCACCTTGCCCACTTGGTCCTCGCCATTGAGGAAGTTCAGGGGGTCGGCGTCGTCGATGATTTCGATGAAGCCAGGGATCAACGGCAGTCCAGCTGGGTGGTAGTTGGGCAGGTCGGGGTCGGAGCTTTGGCCGTGCTCTGCCATGTATCGGATGGCCGACACAGGGCGGGAGTAGTCGTAGTAGCCCTTGTTGCTCCACGCTGAAATCGCGCAGTCGTGCATGGCACCGCCCAGGGCGAGATAAGACTTCACGTCGAACTCCAAATCGTCGATGATTGGCCCCTGTCCGCGCCAGCGGTGCTCGCCCGCCTGTGTGTCGAGGATGAACTCGTTCAACAGCGTGAACCAGTGGCCCGGAGGCGTCTCCGAATCCGGACCGTCCGCCCAAAATTCCGCAATCACCCGGGCGTAATCGCCCCGGGGCACGATGTTGGGCTCGTAAGGCTCGCCCGTGAACGGGTTGAGCTCGTGCCCTTGACCTCCAAAGTTGCCGTTCTCGTCGTACCAGGACACCAAGCCACCTGCTTCCCACGCGTAGAACTGGTCGAGGTCGGTGTTGGCGGGCAAGCTGCCGTCGTATTTCAAGCTCGCGGGACTGATGTCCCACATCACGCCGTCGTCGGGACTCAAGTGCTCGCTCCAGCTCATGACCATGCCGTGGTTCCACTTCCACAGGTCCTCAAATCCGCTGACCACATTCGTATCGACGTACACCGGAGGACCGGGGTTGTGCCACACCTTGTACTCGCACCCGCCGTTCTCCAGCACCGTGAGGTTGCTGTCCCGAAGGGCGAAACCGGGCACCTCGCCCCATTCCGGACCAAGAAACGGCGGAGTCTCTGTAAGAAGCTCCCCACTCTGATCAATGGCAAAGCTCAGCTCCACAGCCTGCCAAGCGTTGGGGTCCTGCAGGCCGTTGGTGCCTGGAACCTCAGGCAGGATGTTGGGCTCGCTCTGGACGTAACACGTTGAGGCGTAGTCGTTGGCTTCGTTGGACCCGTCGGTGAACCCGAAGGTGATGAGTTGCTCTGCGATGTAGTTGCCCAACGCCGGCGCCCCATGGGTGGCGTAATCGGTGCTGATGAATCCCGGATCGAGCTCCTGGATGATCATCTGCACGAAGATGTTGTCCATGGT
>DKNS01000160.1 GCA_002469765.1 Flavobacteriales bacterium UBA7382
CCACCAGGCTTCATGGTCCACGTGATGCACTGCCCCATTTTCGATACACCATCGCTCCAACAGAGGAATGCTCAAGGAATCTGCCGCAGTCAGCCACTTGTTCAGCTGGTCCACCTCATTGTCCCAGGCCCTGGCATCTCGCTTGGTCCAGGGCGCCCCCAATTCGTTCGCAGACGCTTCGGGATTTGGGAGGTGGACGTACAAGACCCGAACGGCGTGGTCGTGAAGCGTGAAGAGCTCAGGATGGGCCTCGTAATACGCGAGGACTTCCTCGTCGTCCACTTCTGTGTTGAGACGGCTTTCCACGTACCGTGTCTCGTAGGTGTTGATGAGGAGGCTCTTGCGGTAGGCTTCAAGCGCCGCATCCAAGCTCTTGCGCTCCTCCATCAACTGGGCATCTGCTTGGGCGAGCATGACCTGTTCACGCATCCATCTGTCGATGAGACGTTCTGCAAAGGCCGCGCTGTCCTCCAGACTCAACCCGTCAGGCACCCTTTGGGCAAGGCTGTCCCATGTGAGGACTTCTCCATAGGCCTCTGCCACCACATCTTCTCCGAATCCAGAGGTCGTGAACGTGGTTTGGCCACATCCTGCGCACCACGTCAATGCCAGCGTCGCAAAGAACATCTTCACCCGCAAGCCGAGGCTCAAGGTCATTTGCGAACGAGACTGTACAAGGCTTCGCGGTTGATGTCGTGCGGGTATTTCATGCGCAACTGCTCAATCCAAACTTGTTCCAAATGGTCCTGGTACGCGGCAATCGCTTGACCTCGGCATTCATCCAAGGTTTTGGGGGTTGGGCCCAGTTGGGACTTGACCTCCACCAAAATAATTTGGGCACCGCCCTCCGAGGTTTCAAGCAACAACATTCCCTTCTTGTCGGCGACCAAAGCGCCTTCTGTCAAGGCGGAAAAGGCGCGGTCCGCCCAGGCGTTGTCACCGCGGGAAAAGAGCCCAGTTTCTGCCCTCAAGGCGAGGGGGCGCTCTGAAATCAAATTGCGCCGAAGGGTTTCGATGTCGCCGCTCTTGCGAAGGGCCTTGCGCACCTTCTTGGCGATGTCGGCATCCTCGCACGTGTAAATGGCCACGTCCAAGCGGTCGTCCCACATGAAGTCGTCATGGTTTGCGTCGTGGTAGGCGACCAAGCCGGCGGTGTCCTTCACGGCACGGCTCCACACGTTTTGGTCGGTCAATTCAAAGAGCAAAATTCCATCGTGGTATTCCTCCATTAACAACCTGAAATCGTTGTGCTTCCGCTCCAATTGCGTGTCTTCGTGGGCCAGCAACAGGGATTCCAAAAAGCGGTCGACCTCTTGCTTCACTTTGTCGGCCGATGGGAGGTCCAAATTTCGAACGCGACTGGCGTTCACCCAGTCCACGAAGTCCCCCACAGTATGGTCTTGCCCTGCCACGCTGAATAGGGTGCGTGAAAATTCACTTGACTTCACCCCGGTGAGCGGGTGGCCAGGATGGAACAAGCTGTCGATGCCGGAGCCTGCGCGGACGAGGGCGTCCCGGCGACGGGTGCTGATCTCGGCGTCGTATTCGGCTTGAAGGCCCCGAACGAAGGAAGTTTTTGTGATTTCAGCGCGGCTGTCGCGGCGCACTTTTTTGGTCAACTCCCGCTGGATCTCCTCAAACGAGGGCAGTTCCTTCTTGTCGACCAACTTGAGGATGTGGAAGCCGTAATTCGTCCGAATGGGACCGGCCAAATCGCCGATGTTGTCCAACCCAAACGCCGCTTCTTCAAAGGGCTCCACCATCTTGCCGGTGCCAAACCAAGGGAGGAGTCCACCTTTGGCTGCGGTTGAAGGGTCTTCGCTGTATTTCAACGCCAGGGCGTCGAAGTCTTGGCCGCTGCGCAGCAAGCGAAGCACCTCTTGGATGCGCCCTTCGGCATTGGCCACTTGGTCTTGAGGCGCATCGTCTGGCATTCGAACCATGATGTGCGCCACTTGAACTTCGCCATGGGCCTTGCGCTTGCTCCCCACCTTCAGAATGTGGTAGCCAAAACGGGTCCGCACCACCTCACTGACGTCGCCCACCTCGGTTTGGAAGGCGGCACATTCAAACGGATACACCATTTGAAACGCAGTGAACCACCCGAGGTCTCCACCGTTGCTGGCAACCGAGGGATCCTCGCTGCCCCCTTTCGAGCGGGCCACCGTTTCAAAATCTTCGCCAGCCACCACGCGCGACCGAAGGTTCTGAATGCGATTCCACGCTTTCAGGGTGTCGGAAGGGGAAGCTTTGGCGCCCACGCTTACAAGGAGGTGGCTCGCACGGACCTCCTGCTTTTTACGTTCAAAAGCTTCCATCACGAGTGCGTCAAGCAGCTCTGTGTCGACCAAGTAGGGCCGCGCCAATTGGGTTCGGTATCCGGCGAGTTCTTTCTTGAAGACTTCCGCGGTGTCCATGCCCAAGGCTTCCGCTTCACGCACCTTCAACTTAAAATTGATGAACAATTCCATGTATTCGTCGAGGGCTTCGACGGTGTACACGCTGTCACGGTTGTTTTTTCCGAAAACGTGCTCAAAATCGGCCAGTGAGACGCGCTCTCCAGCAATGTCAAGCACGTCGGTGTCTTGGGCCAGGACGGGCACTGCATAGAGGGCCAAAGCCATGGCCAAGCCAACAAGGCGGGGAAAGAATGTGGAAGTCTTCATGGTCTTCAAGATTCGGTTCAACGCAGGCTGTAGTTGGGTGCCTCGCGGGTGATCATCACGTCGTGGGGGTGGCTTTCTTTCACGCCAGCGGATGTGATGCGGACGAATTGGCCTTTTTCGCGCAATTGCTCAAGGTCTGCACTGCCGCAATACCCCATGCCGGCGCGGAGGCCACCCATGATCTGGTGCACGACCTCCTGAATTGACCCCTTGAACGGCACTCGACCGCTGATGCCTTCAGGGACCAGTTTCTTGAGGTCGTCTTCGGTGTCCTGGAAATAACGGTCCTTGGAACCTTTCTGCATGGCCTCCACAGAGCCCATGCCGCGGTACGCCTTGAAGCGTCGTCCTTCGTAGATGATGGTTTCACCGGGGCTTTCCTCTGTACCTGCGAGCATGGAGCCCACCATCACGGTGTTGCCTCCGCCCGCCAACGCTTTCACAATGTCCCCGGTGTAGCGGATGCCGCCGTCTGCGATGACCGGCACGCCAGTCTCGGCGAGGGCTTCTGAGACTTCCATGACGGCGCGCAGCTGGGGGACACCCACTCCGGCAATCACACGCGTGGTGCAGATGGAGCCCGGTCCAATGCCAACCTTCACGGCATCGGCGCCGGCGTCTACCAGGGCCAAGGCTGCCTCAGCTGTGGCGATGTTGCCAGCCACGATGTCGACGGTCCTGAATGCTTTCTTCACAGCGCGCACGGTATCAATCACCCCTCGGCTGTGGCCGTGGGCGGTGTCGACAATGACGGCGTCAACTCCTGCTGCCACGAGCGCGGCCACGCGCTCGTGGGTGTCTCCAGTTACGCCAACCGCTGCGGCAACGCGCAGCCTCCCGAATTGGTCTTTGCACGAGTTGGGGAATTCGCTCAATTTGAGGATGTCCCGGTAGGTGATGAGTCCGACCAGTTGGCCTTTCACGTCGACCACGGGGAGCTTTTCGATGCGGTGCACACGGAGAATTTCCTCTGCTTTGGAAAGGTCGCTGCCGTCCTGGGTGACAATGAGGTTGTCACTGGTCATCAGTTCCGTGATGGGCCGGGACATGTTTTTCTCAAAACGAAGGTCTCTGTTGGTCACGATGCCAACGAGTATGCCCTTGGAATTTACGACGGGAATGCCTCCGATTTTGTGTTCACGCATGATGGCCAACGCGTCGCCGGAGGTGGCATCCTCGGACAAGGTTACGGGGTCTTGAATCATGCCGCTCTCCGAGCGCTTGACCTTGCGGACTTCGTTGGCTTGCGCGGCGATGCTCATGTTCTTGTGCACCACACCAATGCCGCCGTTTCGCGCTATGGCAATCGCCATGTTGCTTTCAGTCACCGTGTCCATGGCGGCGCTGACGATCGGCGCTTTGAGTTGAATGTTTCGGGAAAATTGGGCGTGAAGCTGAACTTCACGTGGGAGCACTTCCGAGTAGTTGGGCACAAGGAGCACGTCGTCGTACGTCAATCCTTCACCAACAAATTTGTCTTGCATGGAGGCCATGGGCATGTTTTGAATCGCGATTGGGTCGCAGGCCTCGACATGTGAGTGTGTGTTCGGTCCGCGATTCGGGCAAATTTAGTGCAGATGCCCTGCATTCACATGGCCTGTGGCCAGGAAATCACTTGCCAGGAAGCACTGTCAACGGGACGGTTTGGCTTCGCCATGACCCTTCGCCGTCCAGGTATTGGATGTGCGCGATGTACAATCCTTGCCCGACCATCCGCCCACCGACGCGGCCATTCCAGGGGTCGTTGATGGATTGCGAAGAGAACACGGATGTGCCCCATCGGGACACAATGTCCATCGTGAAGTTGGGGTTGTCGCCCTGAGGCTCTCCCAAAAAACCCACCTGCGCCTGGCCAGGAGGCCAAGGGAACCAATCGTTTGTTTGGTCTTGGTTGGGGGTGAACGCATTGGGAATCCAAACAATGGGGTCCTCAGTCAGACAAACCCAATTCGACGCCGAACCTTGAAGCGTCTCGGAGGAATCGGGCATTTCCAAGGCCAACACTTGGTAACAAAATGTGCCAGGGGAGTCGAACTCATCACTCACGTCATCTTCATGTGTTTCTTGGATGGCCAGCACCGTGGCCAGAGGTTGGCCCCAGACGTTCGCGGCCGTGGTTTCTTTTCGCAAGACTTCGTAGCGGTCCAGCCCGTTTTTGAAGCCGTTGTACGGGGTCCAAACCAAGCTGTTCTCGAACATGCCGGGGGTGGTGCTCCGGAAGGCCCTGAGCAAGATGGTCTCGGCTTCTTGGGATTCTCCGACCACCGCTTCACAACCGTTGTAGGCCAATGCACGGTAACGGTACTGGAATTCACTTGTGTTGAGGCCTTGGTCCGTGTGGTTGACGGGAAAGCCCAGACTTGATGGGTACCTGGGCGTCAGTGGAATCCAAGTGCTGTCAACGTCGTTCAAGCGCTGGAATTCGTAAATCGAAACTTCTTGGGCCATCGGGTCGGTGGCGAGCACCAGCTCCACGTTGGCCTTGTCGAGAACCGACACCCGCTTCATGACGGGGGCTTCCGGTGCGTCGGGATATTCAAACGACACCTCGACCAAGTTGGAGGTGGCGGTTTGGGCTTCGCCTCCAATGGCCAACACGCGGTATTCCACCGTCAGGTCCAGGGAAGCGCCTTCATGGACTGTGGTTTGGGCAGTGCCTGATAGGGTGTCCAAACTCACCCATGATCCCCCGCCTTCCCTGACTTGGGGAATGAACTTGTCCACTTCGCCAGCGATGCCGACTGGGTAGCCCCAGGCGAGCAAAGCCCGGTCGGTGCACGGAACTTGGTTGGCTTCCAGGAAGACCGTGCGAACGCAGTTTCCTGCGCCTGACGGGTTGGGCATGCCGTCGTCGTCCACGCAATCGTAGGCAGCCACTTGGTAACTCTCTTGCTCCGTCGCTGCCAAAGACGTGGGGATCACAAGGTCGGACTCGTCAGGATTGTTGACCGTCCCAACGATGGCCCCGCTGCCATTGCCCAAACACTTGTACACGATGTAGCCCAGCGTTTCATCGGCCGGCTCGAACTCCCAATGGACATGAGCCAAACCATTGGCGACATCGACATGAGACACGACAGGAGATTCTCCTCCGACGGTGCCCACCACAAGGTTTGCGACGTTGCTCACATGTTCGTCTTCTCCGTTGGAGGCCATTTGCCGAACACGGTACACCAGGGCCTGGACACAGGGCCCAGGGTTGTCTGTGTAGCTGGCGCCAAAAACGCCGTCTGGCAAGTCGGCGATCTCCTCCCACAAAGCGTTTGTTTCGTTGAGGCGCTCCAAAATGAACGGCCCTCCGGCCCCTTCCCCTGACAGCGCGTAAGGGCTGTTCCATGCCAAGTCCACTGTTCCAGGCGTGGTTCCTTCGGAGATGTTCACGTGGATGGAGCACAAGAATCCCGACATGTCCGACACCGACATGGCCTCGTTTTCTTCAGTCTTTTGGATGCCCACATAGCAATGCGCCAGTTGGTTGGCGTCGTAGAGGAACGATGGCATTACCCACCCCGTGGGCAACACCAAGTTGCCGTTGATGATTTCAGAGGTGATGATGTGCCACTGGTTGCCCAAAGGATTGGCCTGCAGGTCGAACACCTTGATTTCGTTCTGCACGAATTCCTCGCTGCCAATGGGAGAGAAGACGTCCCAATGCAAGGTGGCATTCCCTGCAGCGTTCACGTTGTTGACGTGGGTGAGGTTGGGCGGCGGCAACTGAGCTTCCGCCGGCGCGCCAAACGTCAGCGCGAGGAACGTGGTCAGAACGCCGACCAAGGCACGGGTCAGGTAGGACGTAGGGATGAAAGACGGTTGGGTCGTCATGGAATATTGCACTTCAATCTTGCAACGCTCGAAATACAGACCAAAGTATGCCAGGGTTTGGTTGCATTGCAGGACCAAATCTTGTGTTGCTCACATGGGGCAGTGGATGGAGGCCATGCCAAATTCACGACCTTTAGGCATGCAGTATGATGAAGGTCCGTGGGAGGACGCAGTGAAGACGCTTTCGCTTGACGATTCCGCAAGGGTTTGGGTCCACGTGGCCAACCGGCGGATGACGCGGGAGGAAGCCCACGCTGTTCAGCAGCACTTGGACCAGTTTATGTCTGGGTGGCAAGCCCACGGGGCGTCGCTTTCGGCGCAGGCGGTGGTCGTGCACGGTTGGATTGTGGTGCTGGCGGTGGACGAACGTGCCCAGCACGCCACAGGGTGCAGCATCGACGCTTCTGTCTCGGTGCTCAAGCGCATTGGAGAACTGCAAGCCAGCATGGCCGACCTCGATCTGTTCGACCGCATGGCTGTGTTGCATCACGCTCCCTCTGGGTCGGCGTGGACGCGTGCGCCGCTGTCGTCGTTTTGGGCCAAACGCAAAGCCGGGCTTTTGGACGACTTGGAAGACGTATTTGACACCACTGTGTCCACCCTTGGAGAGCTGAAAACCAAAGGAGTGGTTCCTCTGGGACAGTCTTGGCACGCTGAGATGTGGTGAATGAGCTTGTTTATGAGGTCATTCGGAGGCCTTTTTTCAAGACTTCTCTGTGGAAAAACCCTGTGAAATTCAACGTGTTAACGGAAAACAATCCGATGAATGAGCCGGAATACCCGATGAATTGATCATCGGGCCCGACAAAATATCTTAACACAAGGTTGTTTTTTCCCCAACGCTCATCTACTTTTAGCCCGTTGAGGAATCTCTTTTCACTTTTTGTGAGTGGGTCCTCCAAGACAACCAAATCGCTTTTGAAACGTTAAAACGTTGACGTTCAGGCGTTCTAAATGAAAATCTTTATTTGTTCTAAACCAAAACCTGTTCCTATGTTCAACATGTATACCAAGTTGACGACGGCCCTCAGCGCCTTCGCTCTTCTTATCTCAGGAGGTGCATGGGGTCAATGCGCAGAAGGCGAGTTCGCAGTGGACTTCGCCCTCACCGCAGGATCCTACTCCACCGAGATCACATGGCAGCTCAACGATGAAGCTGGCAACAACCTTTTCAGTGGTGGGGCCCCCGACGGTGCCACCTGGTGCCTGACTGAAGGCACCTACACGTTCTTCGGCCTCGACTCTTACGGCGACGGCTGGAACGGCGCTGTGGCCACTTTCACCACTGGCGGTGTAACCACCTCATTCACTGTGGATGGCGATGCCGGTCAAATTGACATTGTGGTCAGCGCCGCGGTTCTCGGTTGCACCGATGCGGCTGCATCGAACTACAACGCCGACGCCACGGAAGACGACGGCTCTTGCTGCTTCGGAAACGTGATGACAATCACCATGTACGATTCGTTCGGCGACGGTTACACCTCATTCGCTGGATGGGGTGGTTTGATCCTCAACGGCGATTCAACAGAATTTGCAGGAGGCTCCATCTTGTCCACAGATTTCTGTTTGGATAGCGGTTGTTACAATGCCGAGATTGTGCTGCCACAATACGCGACTGAAGCTACGTTTGACGTGACTGACGCCGCTGGCACAGTGATCAACTCTGGCGCAGGCTTCGGTTCTGCGGGCACCTTCGAGTTGTTCTTCTTCGCAGGCGACAACAGCTGTGTGGTTTATGGTTGCACGGCGGACGACGCTTGCAACTTCAACCTGGACGCCAACTTCGAAGATGGATCTTGCGAGTACATCACTTGCGCAGGCTGCACCGACGAGGGAGCATGCAACTACGACATGGAAGCGACGTTTGACAACGGCTCATGCGACTACAGCTGCGTGGGATGTCAAGACGAGAATGCTGAGAACTACGACGGCGAATCCACCATCGCATGCGATGATTGCTGCATTTACTGCGAATTGGCTGCCTTGACTCTGGTGATGTACGACAGCTACGGCGACGGTTGGAACGCGAACACGCTGACCATTGGTGACTCTACCTACTGCTTCCCTGATGTCAATGGTGACTGCTCAACCACAAGCGTTTGGACGTTTACTGGTAACGAACTTTCACACCAGCTGTGTATTGATACAACCGGATGTACGGTTGCGACCTACAATGCAGACGGTGCTTACCAAACTGAGAATTCTTGGGCCCTTTTCGATCTTGATGGCAACGAAATTCTTTCTGCTGGCCCGGAGTCTGCCAACTTTGGCGACTGCCAGTTCGGTTGCATTGACGCGACT
>DKNS01000028.1 GCA_002469765.1 Flavobacteriales bacterium UBA7382
GTTCAACCACGAAGTCCAAAACCGTGAGACAGAGCCCAACGACCCTCAACTGCCCCAACAATGGCATCATGTGGAAAATGGGGACCACGACATTGATTCTGATTTGGCGTGGGACATCACAACAGGTGGCGCTGCAGCGGACGGTTCGCGCATCGTCGTGGCGGTGCTTGAGGGCGGCGGATCCAACTACAACCACGTAGACTTGATTGACAACCATTGGGTGAACACGGCGGAAATTCCGGACAACGGCATCGACGACGACTTCAATGGGTTTGTCGACGATTACAACGGCTGGAACTCGGGTTCCAACGACGACAACATTGCAGCCGGAGGCCACGGGACCTCGGTGTCGGGCATGATCGGTGCCACGGGTGACAATGGTCTTGGAGGGGTTGGCGTCAACTGGGACGTGGACATCATGCAAGTGGACATGGGCAATGGGTTGTCAGAAGCCAACGTGATTGCCGCCTACAATTACCCATTCGAGATGCGTGCCATCTTCAATGAAAGTGACGGGGCCCGCGGGGCGTTTGTGGTGGCGACCAATGCCTCCTGGGGCATCGACTTGGCCAACCCCGCCAACTATCCCGTGTGGTGCGCCTATTACGACGACCTCGGCGAGCAGGGGATTTTGAACTGCGGTGCGACTGCCAACCAGCAGTACAACATCGACACCCAGGGCGACATGCCCACGGGGTGCAGTTCACCGTACATGGTGTCGGTCACCGCGACCAACAACAACGACGTGCGGACGTTCTCAGGCTACGGCGCAACCACCATTGACCTCGGTGCCCCAGGCGATCAAGTGTACTTGCCCAGTGGATCTTCAGGCTACAGCAACACCAGCGGCACGTCGTTCGCCAGCCCTTGTGTGGCTGGTGCCATCGCCTTGGTGTACAGCGCACCTTGTCCAGATTTGATGGGGTTGGCGTTCTCCAATCCCCAGGCGGCTGCGGATTTGGTCCTGGGCTACATCCTTGACGGGACCGATGAAGTTTCCAACTTGGTTGGCGAGACGGTCACAGGAGGTCGCTTGAATTCATTCAACTCGTTGAATTTGGCGATGGCCAATTGCGGTCCACTGGAGTGCGCGCCAGATTCGATCTACGCCTCCACGGAGTGCTCGTATGACGCGGAGTCGGCTCAGGTTATGACCCACATTGAGTTGGGGGTTGAATTGAGTTCCTTTCTGTGCGCCACCTCCACAGTGTGCATGACGAACACCACAGATTCTTCTGCGGTGATGTGCGACTCGCTGGCGATCAATTCTGGGGACAGCCACTTGTTCCAAACGGCCGAACCCAACTCGATGTATGAATTCTACTACACGGTGGATTCATTGTGGAGTGACGTTGTGGTGGTGGAGACCCCTGCGTGCGACGCATTGGTCCCTGGATGCACTGGACCAACAGCTTACAACTACAACCCGGACGCCACCATTGACAATGGATCATGCGATTTCCCTTGCGTTGATGTGCAGTTGACCATCCTGACAGATTGTTGGCCAGATGAGGTGGGGTGGGAAATCGTCTCGGCCGACACCGTGGTGGCTTCCTTGGCTCCTGGCACTTACGCCGAGGAGGAGTCTGAATTCGTATTTGAGCAATGTTTGACTGAGGGATGCTACACGTTTGTGTTGACCGACGAATATGGAGACGGGTTGAACGGCGCGTCTTGGGACCAATGCGGTGTGGATGGGGATTACATGGCAACCGATTCGTCAGGCATGATTTTGTTCCAAATGGACGACCCCAACTATGGCGACCAGATTGAGCACAACTTCTGCCTCCCAGCCATCTTCGGATGCACCGATGACGAAGCCTGCAACTACGACGTCGAGGCCAACACGGACAATGGCATGTGTGAGGTTCCTGGAGAGCCTTGCGACGATGGGGATGAGGCCACCATTTTTGATGTCGTTGGCGAAGACTGCATCTGCCTGGGCGAGCTAGCCGTGCCGGGCTGTATGGACGACGAGGCGTGCAATTACAACATGGATGCCAACGTGGAGGACGATTCATGCTTGCTCATGGGCGAGGGGGGCATTTCAGGCCCTCTGTTCCCGGACGCGGGCGACGTCTCCACCTACACCTACAACGGGGCTTCCGGCACCACCTTCACATGGAGCGTGGTGGGTGGCGAAGTCACCGCGGGACAGGGCACCATGTCCATTGAAGTGACGTGGGGCACAGAGGCCGGCTCTGGCAGCGTAACTCTGTTGGAAGGTGATGGTGCAGGATGCGAAGGTGAAGTGATTCGTACCGTGACCATTTTGGCAACGTCCAACCTGGAAGAGGCGGCCTCTGGGAAGATCTCACTTTCCCCCAACCCAGCCCGAGATGCCTTCTGGCTGAGCTTTGACCACATGCCTGAAGGCCAGTTGGAGGTGGTGGTGTTTGACTTGCTCGGGGCACAGGTGAAGGTGGTCCAAACCCAAGGGGAAGTGTCTGTCCAAGGGTTGGCTCCAGGTCGTTACAACGTGCAGGTGCGCACCACGCAGGGGTTGCAAAACCTGCCCATTGTGGTCGAGTGATCGGTTCGGAAAGACAAGAGCCCCTATGAAATAAGGCCTGCTTATGCAGGCCTTATTTTTTGCGTCTGATTCTCGGTGAAGAAGCCGTCAGTCGTCCAGTTTGGCCCTCAGTTCGAGGCAGGCTTGCGCGGTCCAGTTGCGCACCTCTTCACGAAGCTTATCTGCGTCGTTTCCTTTCATCAGCGGTCCGAATCGCACCGCCACATCTACGTGTTTGGGGCCGAAGTGCTTAAAAGCATGGGTCACAAACATTGTTTTGTCCACCCACGCGATTCCCTGGTCCTTGTACTCGAGTGCCACAGGCATGATGGAGAACCCCTCTTGGGCGCAGGTGTAAAACATGCCAGGGCGGTATTCGAGAAGGTCGGGGCCGAGGTGGCAGGTGCCCTCAGGAAAAATCACCAACCCCATGCCGTCGGCCAGACGTTCGTGCACCGAGGCCCTGGTGAGGCGTCGGCTCTCTTTGCTTTGGCGGTCGACCCAAATTGTTCCAAGGAGGCTCGCGCCCCAGCCGATGATGGGCCAATTTTTGGTCTCTATGCGGGCCACGTATACCACGGGGAATTTGACTGAAAACAAGATGGCGTCTAGGTAGGAGCGGTGGTTGCCCATCATCACCACGGGTTCTTGCGGCGGTTCGCCTTCCCAGTGGATACGCAGGCCCATCAAGTGTTGCACACGTTGGATGAAGTTTAAAAACCGCTTGTGGATCAAAGCTCGAGAGCGCACGAGGTTGGCGCCAGAAAGGTTGAGCCACAAGGCGTCAAGCAGCAACACGAGAATGGTTGCAACGCAAAGCGACAGAAAGCCAATCATCCTGGCCAGGGAGCGGAGGTGACGCATGGCGCAAATGTCGACCAAACCCCAGGGTCAGCCCTCAAAGAGCTTGGTGAATTTGCTCGTGACGAAGGGGGTGAAGGCACCTGGCACCACACGCTTCATTTTCTTCGCTGGGCGCACTTGCACGGCCAAGGCTTCACCGGTGATGGGGTGGCGGTAGTCCAATTGAGTGCACGTCAAATGCAGCCCCGCGCCCGTGTAGATGGGGGGTGTGCCGTACACGGTGTCGCCCACAACGGGGTGTCCCATGGCCGAGGCGTGGCGTCGTATTTGGTGTGTCCGTCCTGTCTCTATGGTCCATTCCACCAAGGATGCCTGCCCGTGAACGGCCCAGTTTCGGATGCCGAGCACCCTGAACTTAGAGCGGCAGGGTTTGCCATCAATGGGGAACCCACATTGGCCGGCATAGGGAAGTTGATTTCCGCTGACCCAGCTGTGGTAGGTCTTGGTGATGAAAGGCCACTGCGCTTGGAAGGCCTCAAAGACTTCCGAGTTCCAAGCCACAAGGATGGGGCCACGGGTCCCGTGATCCAGACGGTGGAGAGGTTTGGAGCCTTTGGGCAGCTCAGTGCTGCGAGTCAGCAGTGCACTGAGGTGGTGCCTCCCGCGTCCGTGGGTCGACAACCCAGCCGCCTTGAGCACGACCGCATGGTCCTTGTCACAATGCAATATGTTCAGCTCTTGATTCAACGGAGTGCGAGGTGTTGAATTTGGCGATGAAAAGACTGATTTTTGGCACAAACCTGTATCTTTTCCCGATAAACCAAAACCAAAACCATGAAGCAATTTCTTCAAAATGCTTTGAGTTTGTGTCTAAGCGCGTTGTTCTTGACCGCGGGATACAGCGCAAGCGCTCAATCCGAACCTCATATTGAGGGAGAGTTTATTGTGATGTTTCACAAAGGTGAAAACGCAAAATCGTTTGCATCGGAAATGGGAATCGTTTGGGATCAACAGCTTTCAAGTTTGTCCCACATCCACTTGTTCCGTTCAGAGGGAAACCTCGATGACGAGAGAGTGTT
Source organism: Flavobacteriales bacterium UBA7382 (assembly GCA_002469765.1). Lineage (GTDB taxonomy): Bacteria > Bacteroidota > Bacteroidia > Flavobacteriales_D > Sanyastnellaceae > UBA11663. The sequence continues at coordinate 4,396 of DKNS01000028.1, forward strand.
GCGCGTCTTGAGTGCTGACAAACGCGTCGAGGCAGCTCAATTCAATCACACAGTGGAGCGGCGCGAAACCGTGCCAAATGATCCTGGTTTTGCCCAGCAGTGGCATCACGTGGAGGCCGGGGATCATGACATTGACTCTGATTTGGCTTGGGACATCACCACGGGTGGCTCCACGGCGTCAGGTGACCGCATTGTGGTTGCTGTGCTTGAGGGAGGAGGCTCCAACTACAATCATGTCGATTTGATCGACAACCACTGGACCAACGACGCCGAAATTCCGGGCAATGGCATTGATGACGACGGCAATGGATTCGTGGACGATTTCAATGGCTGGAATGCTGGGAGCAACAACGACGCCATCGGTGCCGGTGGTCACGGGACCTCAGTGAGCGGCATGATTGGGGCCGTCGGAAACAATGGAAATGGTGGTGCTGGTGTCAACTGGGATGTTGAGATCATGCAAGTTGACATGGGCGGTGGACTTACAGAGTCCAATGTGATTGCCGCTTACAACTACCCTTACACGATGCGTGATTTGTACAACAACTCCAATGGCGCTTCCGGTGCTTTGGTGGTTGCGACCAACGCATCATGGGGCATAGACGGTGCAAACCCTGCGAACTACCCAGTGTGGTGTGCTTACTATGACGACCTGGGTGCCGTGGGCATCTTGAACTGTGGCGCGACGGCCAACAACAACGTCAACATTGATGTGGTGGGTGACATGCCCACGGGTTGTGGTTCAGATTATATGGTGGGGGTAACTGCCACCAACAGTTCAGACGTGCGAACATTTTCGGGATACGGAGCCACAACCATCGATTTGGGTGCGCCAGGAGAATCTGTGTACTTGGCAAGTGGCTCTTCGGGTTACGGCAACACAAGCGGCACATCCTTTGCAAGCCCATGTGTCGCCGGTGCAATCGCCATGGTGTACAGTGCCCCTTGTGCCGACCTTGCGTCAAGTGCATTGGTGACTCCGCAGGCTGCGGCAGATGCGGTCTTGGGCTTCATTTTGGACGGTGTTGATGTGGTGGACAATTTGGTCGGTGAGACCGTCACAGGCGGTCGACTTAATGTGCGCAATGCCCTCGATTTGGCGATCGGCGCTTGCAACCCAGATTTGGGATGCACAGACCCTGAGGCGTGCAACTACAGCCCCGTGGCCATCACTGACAATGGCACATGCCAGTACTTCGACGATTGCGGCGTCTGCGGTGGAAGCAACTCTTCATGCAGCGGTTGTACGGACCCAGAGGCTTGCAACTACGACGCGGAGGCCACCATCGAAGACGGAACATGCATCCTCGGAGGCCAGTCTTTGACCATTGCTGTGGGTGGCGGAACATGGGACGGGGAGATCGGATGGGCATTGGAGTCCAACGACGGAATTGTTGTGCAAGGAAATGCAGGGTCCTCCACCGAATGTGTGGCACCAGGTTGTTACACCTTCAGCATGACGGACAGTTATGGAGACGGTTGGAATGGAGCGACATACACTTTGACCGATGCCGATGGAAACATCGTGGCTTCTGGGGACCTAGATTCCGCCCAAAATGGAGATGGATCTACGCAAGGGTCTGATTTGGTTCAATTCGGAGATGCCGATTGTGGATTGGGTTGCACCGATCCGGCAGCATGCAACTACGACGAAGGTGCTGCTTTCGACAATGGGACTTGCAACTTCGATTGCATTGGCTGCACAGACCCTGAGGCTTGCAACTATGACGCCGACGCCACGTCTGACGATGGCTCGTGTGCTGTCAACGACGACTGTGGCATTTGTGGTGGCGACAACTCCTCATGCGCCGGTTGCACGGATTCTGAGGCTTGCAACTACGATTCCAATGCCATTTTGGAAGACGGGTCGTGCTTGCAAAACGACGACTGTGGTGTTTGTGGAGGAGACAATTCCTCATGTGTTGGCTGCACGGATCCAGAAGCATGCAACTACGATTCCACCGCGATTTTGGACGATGGCTCTTGTGTCATGCCTGATCCTGTTGAAGGATGCACTGATGTGTGCGATTTCCCCGTAAACGTGGTTGAATCAGGATTGACGGGAGGCGCCTCGGGCACAGCAGTGAGTATTGTGGCGGCGGGAACGCTTGAAACCATCGATGTGTCCATGAATTGGGCTCAAAGCGATGGCACAGGCGCCTGGCCTGCAGACATGTTGGTGGAGCTGGGCCTGCCTGATGGCAACTGTGTGGCTTTTGGTGGATATGACGTCACAAGTCAGACTTGCACAGATTTGGGCAATTATGCGATTGTTTGGCCTGATGATTGGACAGCGAGCGTGGCGGGCACTTACTCTGCCTCCATCGATGTGTCTGCTTCAGCCTTCGCGGGTGAAGGGTCTTGGTCCTTGACCGTCATCAATGGATGGTCTTCTGCGGTTGCCGGTGCGTCCAACTACGACGTCACCTTCACGCTGAATGGTCTGTGCACCTCCGAAGACATTGTCATCCCGGGGTGTACTGATGTCGA
>DKNS01000082.1 GCA_002469765.1 Flavobacteriales bacterium UBA7382
CATGCCTGCAAACGCGGCCACCGCCATGAAGGTCAACACCAGGCATGCGAGGAACACCACTTGGGCGGCGGGATGCATGGTTTGGAATGCGCGTTGGATGAAGCTCATGGGCAAGGATTGAAGGCGGCTTCAAGCCGCGCTGTAAATTTGCGGAAACTTCGACGAACGTGGCCCGCATCGGAAACATTGACTTGGGAGACTTCCCCCTCTTGCTCGCCCCCATGGAGGATGTGAGCGATCCGCCGTTTCGTGCCTTGTGCAAGGAATACGGGGCCGACATGATGTACACCGAGTTTATCTCGTCGGAGGGCCTCATCCGCGATGCGGCGAAGAGCGTGGCCAAACTGGACATCTTCGACTACGAACGTCCGATCGGCATCCAGATTTTTGGGGCGGAAATCGAGTCTATGCGTGAAGCGGCGGCGATTTCGGAGGCCGCGGGCCCTGACCTGGTGGACATCAACTATGGGTGTCCGGTGAAGAAGGTGGCATGCCGCGGGGCAGGTGCAGGCATCCTCCAAGACATTCCCAAAATGGTCGCCATGACCAAGGAAATCGTCGATACGTGCTCGCTGCCTGTGACGGTGAAGACCCGGTTGGGCTGGGATGACAACTCCAAGCACATCGTCGAGGTTGCTGAGCGGCTTCAGGACGTGGGCATCCAGGCCATCAGCATCCATGGCCGAACCAGGGCCCAGATGTACAAGGGGGAAGCCGATTGGTCCTTGATCGCCGCGGTGAAAGAGAATCCACGGATGACCATTCCGGTGTTCGGCAATGGGGACATTGACAGCCCAGAAAAAGCCATGCGTTACAAGAACACCTACGGCGTGGACGGCGTGATGATTGGACGCGCGGCAATTGGTGCCCCTTGGTTCTTTCGTCAGGTGAAGCAATACCTGGCCACAGGAGATCCTGGCCCGGCCCCTGACATGGCCGAACGGATCAAGGCGGTGCGCACCCACTTGAAGCACAGTTTGGACTGGAAGGGCGAGCGTTTGGGCATTGTCGAGATGCGCCGGCATTACGCGAATTACTTCCGTGGGTTGCCTCACTTCAAAGAGCACCGCTTGGCTCTGGTGACGTTGGACAAGCCCGATGAAATATTTGAGAAGCTTGACCACATCGCCGAAGCGTTCGGCGACCATGTGTTCTCCTGAGGGTCAGGGTTGGGTGTGGAGTCGTCGCAACAGCAGTCGCACCATGAAGGCGGAACCCAAACCGCCCACAAACACCACCACGGCAAGTGTCCCCAGGACGTCGTTGTAGGCCAACCTCACAGGGTATGCGGGAACCACCGATCCTTCTAGGGTCAGCCAACCGTAGGTCGCTTGGCCCATGATGAGCAACGAACCCAGCGCCACACCACCGAGCCCACCGATTACGTTGATGGCCAACCCTTGAAAGGCGAAGGTGGATTCCATCTTTGCTTGCGGCAAACCCATGGCCCGAAGCACTTGGAGGTCTTCTTTTTTGTCCAGGAGCAACATGGTCAATGACGCCATGATGTTGAAAGCGGCCACGACAAGGATGAAGCTTAAAATGGCGAACGTCGCCCACTTTTCTGCTTGGTTGGTTTGGGTGATGAATTTGTGCTTTTCATCGCGGGTCCGGACCCTGAAGGCGTTTGCATCGCCTTCGGACAAGTGTTCCGTCAGACGGGATTCCACCTGGATTGCTAGGTCGTCTTGACTCCAGCCTGGGGCGCCTTTCACTTCAAATCGGGACACTTGACCTTCCCTGGCGAGAAGGGACTGTGCGTCCCTAAGGGGCACAATCAAGTAGCGGGTGTCCAAGTCGGCGTTGATGGAAAAGGTGCCGCATGCATGCATGGGGATGGTGCGAAACGCCCGTTCGCGGTATGTGGACAACCGCCGCCCACGAATCGGGGCCGACAACGAGAACACCGGCGGCTCCAGTTCGTCGCTTGAGATGCCGAGTTCTGACCGAACCCCCAAACCCAAGCATGCGCATGAGACCCCCAAGGCATTGGGGCCTACCATGTAATCTCCTTCGACCACCGCTTGGTCGATTGGGGCCACGCTCGGGTAATCGGCGCGAACCCCCAACAACGAAGCCACCCGAACCATTTCGCCATCTCGGGCCACGCATTCGTCTTCCAGCACGGCGGTCCATGTCGTCACGCTTTCCATGCCTTCAAGAAGGGTGCCCCAGTCTTCGGGAAGCACTTGACCTGTGACGGGAACCACCGCGAGATCGGCATCGAGGGTGCCAAACAGCGACTTGACCAAATCTTCAATGCCGTTGAAGGCCGATAAAATGCAGACCATCGCGGTCGTGACAGCGCCAATGACAAGGATAGAAATTCCTGAAATGAGGTGCACCATCGTGCTGGACTGCCTCTTGACCAGGTACCGCAGGGCGAGGCGCAAGGGCAACCGCATGCCCGATCAGCTGTTCAAAGCGCGCTGGACCTCGTCCACAAAGTCCAGACTGTCGTCAAGGTAAAAATTCAGCTCGGGCACGCGACGCAGTTGCTTGCCGACTTTGGCTCCCAGCGCTTTGCGGATGCGCCAGTTTTCCTGGTCGACGCTTTCCAAAGCTTTCTCGTTGTCTGACACAGCCATGAAGCTGAGGTAGACTTTCGCCAGCCCCAAATCAGGTCCGATTCGGACCTGTGTGACGGTGATGAACAGGCCGCCAAACCATGTGTTGGCTTCGCGCTGGAAGATCATGCTCAACTCGCGCTTGAGGAGCTCGGCCACGCGTTCTTGTCGGATGGATGCCATGTGTCTAAGGTAATCAGTACAAGAATTGGTTGTAGGGGTAGCGCTTGACGTGGAGCTCTTTGACCCGCTCATACATCACACGGCGGAAGTCGTCGTACCCTTCCTTGGTTTTGGCAGACAAGAACATCACGTCGTGGCCCAGGGCCTCGTAGCGTTCTTGAATCCCACGTTGCAGGTCTTCGCGGCTGCGTTCTCCTTCAGGGTCTTCCAACTGATCCACTTTGTTGAAGATCACCATGGTTGGTTTGCTGTCGCTTCCGATGTCGGCCAGGGTGCGCTCCACCACCGCCATGTGGTCTTCGCATTGCGGATGACTCACGTCAATGACGTGCAACAAAAAATCGCTTTCCCGCGTTTCGTCCAGCGTGCTTTTGAAGCTCTCAATGAGCTGGGTCGGGAGTTTGCGGATGAACCCCACCGTGTCGCTCAACAGAAATGGAAGGTTGTCAATCACCACCTTTCTCACAGTGGTGTCGAGGGTCGCGAACAGCTTGTTTTCGGCAAACACGTCGCTCTTGGACATCAGCGTCATCAATGTGCTTTTGCCCACATTGGTGTACCCAACCAGGGCCACGCGAATCATGGCGCCCCGGTTCTTACGTTGGGTGGCCATTTGCTTGTCGATTCCCACCAAATGCTTTCGCAGCAACGCAATTCGGTCTCGGATGACCCGCCGGTCCGTCTCGATTTCTTTCTCCCCTGGCCCTTTCATCCCGATGCCCCCCTTTTGCTTCTGCAAGTGCGTCCACATGTTGGTCAAACGCGGGAGGAGGTATTGGTACTGAGCGAGTTCGACTTGCGTCTTTGCGTGAGCTGTCGCCGCTCTTTGAGCGAAAATGTCCAAGATCAAATTGGTCCTGTCCAGGATTTTTCGTTCCGGAATTTCCTTTTCGATGTTGCGCAACTGGATGGGGCTGAGCTCGTCGTCGAAAACGATCATGTCAATCTCTTCCTCTTCCACGTACTCCTTGATTTCCTGAAGCTTGCCCGACCCCACAAAGGTTCGAACGTCGGGCTTGTCCAGGCTTTGGATGAAGATGCGCTGGGTGTCTGCCTTTGCGGTTTCAGCGAGGAAGGCGAGTTCTTCCAGGTATTCTTCCAGTTGCTCCCGTCGTTGGTGCCTGGTGGCCAGGCCGATCAGCACGCATGTTTCAGCGGGTTTGGCGGTGGAGATGGGTTTGCGCTTGGCCATGCGTCAGTGTCTAAATTCTTCGATGTACAACGCCAAATCCCGAATTTCCGCCTTGCTTAGCATGGCTTGATGCGGGGGCATGGTCCCTTTGCCGTAGGCGATGATGGCCTCCCGTTCGTCCAGGTCCAATGTGCTCGTCCGAAGGTCGGGCGCGGTCAACAGCACAGGCGCGCCGTCGGCCCCGTGGCACACCGAGCATTTCAAGATGTAATTTCGCGACGCTTGGGCGAGGTTGGGTGCTGCGTCGACACGTGAATCAACCGAGCGGCCGCCTTCGCAAGACGTCAGCAAGCACATCACCGTGCCAAACCACAATGCGATGAGCCGCATTTCAACGGGGTCAGCCGCGTGCTTTCCGAGCGTCGATGAAGCTCTTCACGAAAGTGACCATGGCGTAGACGCCCAAAGCCAGCATGACGGCCACGCGTCCCACGGCCGCGCTGTCCTCACGGCCCATGGCCCCGGTCAGCGGCTTGATCAGCCCGACGACGACCAACAAAGTAAAGAGCACCGCAACGTGGGCGATGATTTTGTTTTCGTTTTTCACGCCACGGTTCATGGCGAGAAGGAGCACCCCAAATGCCACGGGAATCAATGCCGTGATCGAGGGGGTGTCTGACGAGAGGTACCCAAACCCGCCGAGCCCAATCAGGGCCAAGGCGTGAATCAAACTTGCTGTATGTGCTTTCATCATGGGGCGAAGTTACACCACACCTTGGTCGAGCATGGCATCTGCGACCTTGACAAATCCAGCGATGTTCGCGCCGCGCACGTAATCCACACTGCCATCGTCCTTCGTCCCGTAGGAGACGCATTGTGCGTGGATGTCTTTCATGATGCGATGGAGTTTGGCGTCCACCTCCTCGCGGGTCCAGTTGTAGCGCAGGCTGTTCTGAGACATCTCCAAGCCTGAAGTGGCCACCCCGCCTGCGTTGGATGCTTTTCCAGGGGCAAACAAAATGCCCGCCTCACCGAAGGCTTCGATGGCTTCTGGGGTGCTGGGCATGTTGGCACCTTCGGCCACGCAGATGCAGCCATGGGCAAGCAACGTCGCAGCCTCTTCGCCGTTCAATTCATTTTGGGTCGCGCAAGGCAAGGCCACATCCACTTCCACACCCCATGGTCGATGCCCTTCCAAGAAGCTGGCAGAGCTGAATGCCGTGGTGTATT
>DKNS01000097.1 GCA_002469765.1 Flavobacteriales bacterium UBA7382
GCAATGTCGCTGACGGCTTGCCATACTCATGAAGACAGCGCCACCATGAAGGAAGCGCGTGCCGTGAATGAAGAAACCACTTTGTTGGCTCGTTCATTTGATCAACGATCAGACATGGTGAGGGAAGACCTCGTGACCCGCATGGCCATGGAGGAGACGCCCCAGGAAGTGAAGGAAAAAATGGAGGTGGTCCTGTCCCAGCTCGACAATCTCGAGGCGCAATACCAAGCTTGGATGTCCGACCAGGTGCTGTTGCCAGGGGCCAAATGCAACCACGACCACTCGGAAGGCGAGCACCATCATCATCACGCGTCTCTGGACGACCTCTCTGACGAGGACCATTTGGAACTCCAAAAGGCGATTCGCGCAGAACTCGACAAGTTGGTCGCCACCTTGAACAGTCTGCATTTGTGATGAACCGAGAGCGATTCTTTGTGTTGGCCTTGATGGCCACGGCAGTCAGCGCGGGTTGGGGCCAAGTGCCCAACGTGCAGCTCGACATGTGGTCCGGGGAGGGTTACCAACCTTGTGAGCCGAGCATCGCCATGGACCCCAACAACCCTGACGTTGTGGTGGCGGGAAGCATTCTGGACAACGTGTACCGGTCCGACGACGGAGGGTCGACCTGGGCCAAGGACAAGCTCACTTCTCCGCTTGGGGTGTTTGGCGACCCATGTGTGGTGGCCAGCAACACAGGCGACTTTTATTTCTTGCACTTGAGCGACCCGGAAGGCATGGGTTGGCGAAGCGACGCTTTGCTGGACCGAATCGTTTGCCAGCGCTCCAAAAATGGAGGGAAATCCTGGTCTCGCGGTGGAGGTATGGGACTGACTCCGCCCAAAGACCAGGACAAGGAATGGGCTGCGGTCTCGCCCGACGGAAGCAGAATCCACGCATGTTGGACGCAATTTGACAAATACGGCAGCGAGGTGCCGGGCGACAGCACCGTGATTCTGTGCAGTCACTCCAACGCCAAGGGCAAGGTGTGGTCTGACCCAGTGCGGGTCAGCGACATGGCAGGCGATTGCTTGGACGGAGACAGTACGGCCGAGGGAGCTGTCCCAGCGGTGGGGACGCAAGGGGAGGTCTACGTCGCCTGGGCGTTGGGCTCTTGGATTTACTTTGACAAAAGCCTTGACGGTGGAATCACCTGGGCAGGGGACCAGGTTGTGGGCGAGATTGCCGGGGGGTGGGACCAAACCATCCCTGGCATCGGGCGCGTCAATGGCATGCCGGTGACCCAGGTGGACCACAGCCAAGGTCCGCACCGCGGTAGGATTTACATCAATTGGACCGACACCCGGAACGGCGATACAGATGTGTGGATCACCCATTCGGACGACCAAGGCGCGACATGGTCCACAACCCAGCGCGTCAACAACGACGGAGCAGACCGCGACCAGTTCTTCACGTGGTTGACTGTCGATCCTGTGCGCGGTGATGTTCACGTGGTGTTTTACGATCGACGTCACAACGAGTCAAGGGACGACAGATCGACCCATGTCGTGGTGGCGTCGAGCTCTGACGGTGGGGACATCTGGGTCAACAGGACAGTGTCCGAGTCCCCCTTCCTGCCTGAAGGGAAGGTGTTCTTTGGAGACTACAACAACATCACCGCGGTGGATGGTCATGTGAGACCCATTTGGACCCGTGAAGTGGACGGCGTGCTCAGCGTCTGGACGGCACTCCTCGATTTAGAGTGACGCGAACGATGCCCTGAGCTTCTCAGCCATCGCGGTCAATTCGTCCTTGGTGACCTGAATTTTGGGACGCTCGAAATTGATGTCAGCCACGCTTTGCAGCGGGATCAGATGGATGTGCGCATGGGGCACTTCCAAGCCGATGACGGCCTGGCCCACCCGTTGACATGGCACGGCATGCTCGATGGCCAGCGCCACTTTCTGTGAAAACTGGTGCAACCGGCCGAGGAGTTCACCCTCCAAATCCCAGATGCGATCAACCTCTTGCTTGGGGATGACGAGCACATGGCCATGGGCGAGGGGCATGATGTCCAAAAACGCCAAAAACTCTTCGTTCTCCGCCACTCTGTGACACGGGATGTCTCCCGCGATGATCTTGCTGAAAATCGAAGCCATCAGCGTGAGATCTCCATGATCTCAAACGGGATGACACCCGCGGGCACCGTCACTTCAGCCACGTCGCCCACGGCTTTGCCCAAGAGACCTTTTCCAATGGGGCTGTCGACAGAAATCTTCTTTTCCGCCAAGTTGGCTTCGTTCTCGGCCACCAAGGTGTAGGTGACTTCCGCCCCATTCTTTTGGTTCTTGATGCGCACTTTGCTCAAAATGAAGACCTTGCTGTTGTCAATGTCGGAATCGTCGATGACCCTGGCGTTGGCCAAGAGGTTTTCCATCTTGTTGATCTTGGCCTCCAACATGCCCTGGGCTTCTTTGGCCGCATCGTACTCGGCATTTTCGCTCAAGTCCCCCTTGTCGCGTGCTTCTGCGATCTGCTGGCTGATTTTAGGCCGCTCGACTGTCTTCATTTGGTGCAACTCGTCCTTCAAATTCTGAAGGCCTTCTGCCGTGTAGTAGGAAACATTGGACATGGTGTCGAAGATTCATAATTGATTGTGCCGAATGCGCGTCATACGTGCACGGGCTGGAACACAAACGAGAGGGTCGAAACCCTCTCGTTCATGCAAAATAGGAAAGATTGACGGACCGCCTCAGATGGCAATTTTCACACCGAGGGTGTGCGTGCCATTGAATGGGTTCGTGGTCCGGTAGCTGTAGTCCAGTTTCAACACGGCTTCTGAACCCGCAGGCAAGTTCAAACCGATGCCGCCGGCTGGTCCGGTGTATGCAGTAGATAC
>DKNS01000155.1 GCA_002469765.1 Flavobacteriales bacterium UBA7382
TGCCCAACATCGACAAGCTGGCGGACCATGGCGACGGCAAGCATCGCGTCACAGCAGAGGAACTCGACGTCAACAAAGACAACATCATCCGAACGCTGCAGAACTTCAAGATTGAGGTAGACAAGATCTCTGCGGAAGTCGGGCCAACCGTGACGTTGTACGAGATTGTGCCTGCACCTGGGGTTCGGATCAGCAAGATCAAAAACCTTGAGGACGACATCGCCTTGAGCTTGGCAGCCCTGGGCATTCGCATCATCGCCCCCATTCCCGGCAAAGGCACCATCGGGATTGAGGTGCCCAACTCCAGCCCCGACGTCGTCAGCATGCGCACGCTCATCGCCAGCGAAAAATTCCAGAACAGCGACGCCGAGCTGCCCATCGCCTTGGGCAAGACGATCAGCAACGAGACCTACGTCTTCGACATGGCCAAGATGCCGCACCTGCTCATGGCCGGCGCCACGGGCCAGGGAAAGTCCGTCGGGTTGAACGCCATGCTGGTGAGCATGCTGTACCGCCGGCATCCATCGACGTTGAAGTTTGTGTTGGTGGACCCCAAGAAGGTGGAACTCACCTTGTACAACAAGATTGTTCGCCACTACCTGGCCCAATTGCCAGACAGCGAGGACCCGATCATCACAGACACAAGCAAAGTGGTGTCCACGCTGAACAGCTTGTGCGTGGAAATGGACCAGCGGTACGAACTGCTCAAAGCGGCGCAGTGCCGCAACATCAAGGAATACAACGTCAAGTTTGCCAAGCGGAAGATCATCCCAGGGCTTGCGGATGGCCACGCAGACAACGGCAAGGACATCCACCGCCTCGGTCACCATTACATGCCTTACATCGTGCTTGTCGTGGACGAGTTTGCAGATTTGATCATGACCGCAGGCAAGGAAGTGGAGACGCCCATCGCACGTTTGGCACAACTCGCACGTGCCATTGGCATCCACCTGATCATCGCCACCCAACGCCCGTCGGTCAACATCATCACCGGCACAATCAAGGCCAACTTCCCGGCCCGTGTGGCGTTCAGGGTGACGTCAAAAATCGACTCCCGCACCATCCTCGATGCGGGAGGTGCCGACCAGTTGATTGGCCGTGGCGACCTGCTCATGAGCACCGGCAACGACTTGATTCGCTTGCAATGCGGCTTCGTGGACACCCCTGAAGTGGAAGAAATTTGCGAATTCGTGGGGTCGCAACAAGGCTTCGCCCAATCCTACGAGTTGCCACCACCACCTGCTGAGTCCAGCGAATCGAGTGGTGGATTGGACCAAGAAGATCGAGACCCTCTGTTTGAAGATGCCGCCCGCGTATTGGTGATGCACCAACAGGGATCGACTTCGTTGTTGCAAAGGAAGCTGAAGCTCGGGTACAACCGCGCGGGACGATTGATTGACCAACTGGAAGCGGCAGGCATCATCGGACCGTTTGAGGGAAGCAAGGCCAGGAAGGTCTTGGTGCCCGACGAAGCAAGTTTGGAACAGTTGTTGCAATCCAGCTCCACCACAACCGAGTAAGTTTGCACCATGCGGAAGATTCTCTCCATGTTCGGCGCGTTCTGCGTCATGGCCCTGACCCCTGCCCTCAGCCAAGACCCGGACGTCCTGCTGGGCGACTTAAGCGACAAGGCCAAAACCTACACTGCCTACGAAATCTCGTACACCAGCACGTTGGTGGACTTGAAGAACGACTTCGAGCTGACGCAAGAAGGGTCAGTCCAAATTGAGGGCGACCATTTCCGCCTGGATTTGGGCGATTACGTCATTTACTGCGACGGCGAATCCGTGTGGACGTTTGAGCCGGAAATGAACGAGTGCTACCTCGACGACATGGAGACGATGCGCGAGGAAGGCATGGACCCCTCCCAGCTGTTCACTGTGTGGGAGGAGGACTTCCGTCGTGAGTGGATGGGGCGAACCCAAATTGGCGACAAAGACTGCGTTCACGTCAACTTGTACGCAAGCGAAGACAAGCCTTACCACACTCTGCAACTGTTCGTCGACGACGACGCCCTTGAAATTGTGCGCATCGTCATGAAAGGGCGTGAAGGAAGCGACGTGACTTACACCGTCACCTCATTCTCCACCACGTTGGAGGTCAAGCCAGGGATGTTCACGTTCCCCGCGGAGAAGCACCCGGGCGTAGACATCATCGACAACCGCATTTGACAAGGAGCTGAAAATCCTCAGTCTTGGGGCGCCTTGCGCTCTTTGGCTCCTGGCCAAGGAATCGGAGTGCCGTCGAGCTCATAGGCCTGAGGGAACAAGTGACGGTACTGCATCGGCACAGGGATGACGTCCTCAATTTCTGGATCGATGAACAACCTGGGTTGAAAGGAAGGAATCTCAGGCATGGTGTCCAAGGCGCACCAATTCAGCTGCGCGAACCGCCGCAAATACCACGTTTCGTTGAACCAGGCACCTTGTTCCTGGTGCTGGTTCCACACCATTTCTCCCATCATGGAAGTCACGAACCAAGCCGCGTCTGGCGCATGCCTCACCCCCGCGTCCAGGACGGCATCGTGGGCCAAGGTGGCGTACTTGTCCGGGTCTGTCCCGGCGACTTTCCTGAAGTGATGCAAGGTCTTGTGACGGGTGGAGTCCTCCCATTGGATTTGACCGGGCAGAGGCACCGTCAGTCTCCAACGCTCCATCAAGTCCCCCTCCACAAACGACATGTCAGCGACTTCTGGATGGGCATAAACCACAAAGTCTGAGCTGTCGTTCATCTGCAACTCTGTCTGCAGAGCGGCCCACATCGAGCGCGAGGCACGACCTGCCACGCCCACAACCACGTTCCGCTCGTACGGGGTAACATGCTCTGCCAAGCGCCCCACAGACCTCCGACTGCCTCGGACCGTATCCAACAAGGCGTAACGCAGAGAATCGTCCTCGTTCAGCCACTTCGCTCGCTGTTGCGCATTGAACACCCTCTCAAATGCGGTCTCAAGCAACGCGTCATTGCCCTGAGTCACGACAAGAACCACCCGGTCGGTGTCGTGCTTGGCCGACACCCAAAGGGCCAACCGCTCCACCCCAGCCAACTCGAACGGCACAGCAGAGCGAACACCCGGGCCACGCTCCACGTGCCGTTCAGGCTGCTCTGTCAGCAGGACGTGTTGCTTGCCGAGTCGGTCAATTTTGGGTGCAACAACCCTGACATTTTCCCGCATCAACGGTCCCACGACCACGTCCGCACGCCCGAGGTGGGCTTGGCTGTATTGGGGTCGCCCCAGAGAATCTGGGGTCTCGTCCAAGACATGGACTTCGACGGGCACACCGGCATCTCCCAATTGGTTTACAGCCGCTTCGACGCCGTGCAAGCACGACATCGCGATTTCCCTAAGCCGCACGGTCTTTCGAGGAAGCATGCCTCCCTCGAGGGTGTCCACCTGCAGGCCAAAGGGCAGCAGCACAGCCAACCGCAGCGTGTCGACCGGAACCGAATCCAATGCCACCGAATCCGCCTGGGCATCCGCAGACAACACAAGAAGGCACCCCGCCAACAGGCAAAGCGCTCGTGCACGGAAGATGTGAAGGGTCATTCCCATTCGATGGTGGCCGGTGGCTTCGAGCTAATGTCGTACACAACCCGGTTCACGCCACGCACCTTGTTGATGATGTCGTTGCTGACCTTGGCCAAGAAATCATAAGGGAGGTGACACCAGTCGGCCGTCATGCCGTCGGTGCTGCTCACCGCACGAAGGGCCACGGCGTTCTCATATGTGCGCTCGTCCCCCATCACGCCGACGCTTTGGACAGGCAGCAAGATGGCGCCCGCCTGCCACACCTCGTCGTACAAACCGGCGTCGCGCAGGCCATGAATCCAAATGTGGTCGACCTCCTGCAGCACGCGCACCTTCTCGGCGGTGATGTCCCCCAAAATGCGGATGGCCAATCCAGGACCTGGGAACGGGTGACGTCCCAAGATGCGCTCTTTGATGTCCATGGCTCGCCCCACGCGTCTCACCTCGTCCTTGAACAAAAGGCGGAGTGGCTCCACCACTTCGAGGGTCAT
>DKNS01000167.1 GCA_002469765.1 Flavobacteriales bacterium UBA7382
AGCACCCCTTCAGCCCAGGCTACGACTTTGACCATGGCGATCCGTGGACACGGGAATTTTGGAAGCGGGTCTTTGATTTTTGGATCGAGGAATTCCACATCGACGGGTATCGCATTGACTTGAGCAAGGGACTGACGCAAGTGGATTCGGGGTCAGACGTCGGCGCGTGGAACCAATACGACCAAAGCCGCGTGGACATCTTGTTCGATTACGCCGACGACATCTGGGGCAACCATCCGGGCACGTATTTGATTTTGGAACACCTCGGCAACAACGACGAAGAGACGGCGCTTGCCAACGGCGGGTTTATGATTTGGGGCAAAATGACCTCGGAATACACCCAAGCGGTGAAGGGCTACGACGGCGACATCAATTACAGCTCATGGCAAAACCGCGGCTACCAATGGCCCAACCTGTTGACCTACGCGGAGAGCCACGACGAGGAGCGCATGGCTTACGAGTTGCGCACGTATGGGAACGCATTCGACGGCTACGACGCCAAAGAAGAGGCCACTGCGATGGACCGCTTGGCCATGGCGCATGCCTTCCTCCTGACCATTCCCGGGCCCAAAATGATGTGGCAGTGGGGCGAGCTGGGCTACGAGATTAGCATCTTTGACTGCCTCAACGGCACCTTCGCTGAAGATTGCAAGCTCAATGAGAAGCCGGCACCTTGGAACGATTTGGCCAACGAGAACCGACTGGGTTTGGCCAAGACCGTGGCCGCCTTGAACGATTTGAAAGCGAACCAACCCGCCTTCGGGACCTACGATTTTGACTTGGACGGTTCAGGCAAGGGCAAGCGCATTCATCTGTACGGCCCAGATCAAAACGCGGTCCTCATCGGCAACTTTGATGTCGCGCCCATCAACATGGTCCCCGGATTCCCCTACACCGGAACGTGGTACGACCACTTCACGGGCTTGCCGACCCCGGTGAACAGCCTGAGCAACGCCATGACCTTGCAACCTGGGGAATGGCACCTTTACCTCGACACGCCATTGCCCACGCCGGACACCGATGGTTCCGTGCCCATCTTGGTCAATGTCGGATGCACGGATCCTTTGGCCCAGAATTACGATGTCGCAGCAGAAGCAGACAACGGGTCGTGCCTCTACGAGACGGTGCTTCAACTGGACATGGGAGACCTCGCGGTGGATGCCAATGGCATTCACGTGGCGGGATCTTTCCAAGGATGGATTCCTTTGGACACGCCCATGGAGTTCGGCACTGACAGCATTTATCGCACGACCGTGGTGGCACAAGTGGGTTCCGAGGTGCAGTACAAGTTCCTCAATGGCAACGTGTGGGGTACCGACGAAGGCGTGCCTGCGGCATGTGGTGTGTCGAATGGCTTGGGCGGTTACAACCGCGCATTCGTCGTCCCCGCGGCCAACACCAGCCTCGACGTGCATTGTTTTGCCTCTTGCGAAGTGTGCGTCCCGGCGGGGCCGCTGGATTGCATGGCCGGCGATTGTTGCGGCGAAGGAACCGTTTGGGATGCCAACTCAGGCACCTGCGTAGCGGAAGGTTCGCCGCCTTCGGATTGTGCCGAAGACCTGAACGGAGACGGCACGGTTGCCGTTTCGGACATCCTGCAATTGCTTGGCGCCTTTGGGTTGGTGTGCAACTGATGGGCGCCTCAGCCCGATGGATCCAAAGCTGAAAAGGGCAAGGGGGAGAAGGCTGTTCAGTTGCAGGTGGTCCCAAACAACGTGAGAAACACCAACAGGTCGGAGGTGGCGCAGACGCCGTCCCCATCGAGATCCGTTTCGTCGGCGAAGCCACCATATGAGCTCAACAGCACAAGCAGGTCGCCTGAGGCCCGTGCGAAATCGTAGTTGAAGTCGGCGAGGCAATTTGTGGGTTGGGTCAGCACATGGCGGGTGTCGATGGACAGTGCCTCATACGTCGTGCTCTCGGCGTTTGGCCAAGTCACAACCAAGGAGTCCACCGCGGTGTTTTCGCCCAAGCCCCAGTGCAAATCCAAGGTGCTTGCGCCGGAATAGCCTTGTCCGATGTTGACTTCATCCATGCGCACCTTGCCGTCGAAGTAGAGCGTGGCTCGGGCACCGACGGCATCTCGGTTGGTCAACGTGCCTTGCAACTTGACTTGGAGCCAGTGTCCGTTGGAGGCGTCGTTGCGCAACAATCCAAGTCCAGGCTGGGTGCCGCCCTTGGGCGTGGCAATGACCAAATCCAAGTCGCCGTCCCGGTCCAAATCCCCCATCGCCAATCCATAATCGGAGTAGGTGTGTTCCAGGGTGGCATCTCCTCCACTTACAGGCGTGAAGGTGTTGTCGCCATTGCCGTGGTACAGGATGTTGGGCAAAGGCGCGAACTGGTAATCGTTCACGATGTACAAATCCCATTCCCCGTCGTGGTCGTAATCGAAAAACACACAACCCCACGTCATCCCTGAGTCACTCGTGCCCGAAGGCACGCTGATGTCTTCAAACGATCCGTCGCATTCGTTCAGGAACATCGCGCTGGGGTAGAGGTCGGTGATGTACAGGTCCAGCCATCCGTCGTGGTTGATGTCCGCCACGTCGACCCCCATGCAGTTGCCCTGGTAGTTCAAGCCGGCAAAAAAGGCGAGGTTGATGAACGAGCCGTCACCCTGGTTGCGGTACAACTTGTTGGTTTGGTTGGCGTCGTGGGTGAGGTACAAATCTTGGTCACCATCGTTGTCGTAATCGAAGAAGATGCTGCCCATGCCCACGCCTGTGTCGAGGGTTCCGGATTGTTGGTACACGTTGGTGAATCCTGTGCCCCCGTCGTTTTTGTAGAAGTGGTTGACGTTGTTGATGTTGACCACATAGAGGTCGGTGAATCCATCGTTGTCGTAATCTGCAGCGTGGAGTGAGCGGCACATCAAGGTGCTGTTCATCCCATACGCTTCCGCCATGTCGACAAACGTCCCGTCGCCTTGGTTCACGTAGAAGCGATTGGGTGTGGGGCTGCTCCCCCCAAATCCATTGCCGGTGGCCAAATCGAGATCCCCGTCGTTGTCAAAATCCAACCAGATGGCCGCGTTGGTGAAGCCCTGATCTGCCACCCCCGCTTCGGCTGCGACGTCCGTGAAGGTCATGTCTCCGTTGTTGCGGTAGAGGGCGTTGGGGGCAAATTTGGAACCCACGTAGATGTCCTCCCATCCATCGTTGTCGTAGTCCCCGATGGCCACGGCGTGGTGCTGCCCTTCCGCCAAGAGTCCGGCAGACGCGCCAATGTCGACAAATGTGGGAACCCCTTGGCCAAAGCTTTGGGAACTGACGCAAGTCAAAGCCAGCACAAGGGATGTGGAGAGGGAGAGGAGACGCAACATGGGTACAGCAGGAGGTCCCAATCTAAGACTCAGTCTGCATTCTGTCGTGAAGTGGGGTCTTGAGATGCATTTTTGAGAAAGCATTCATCGCAGAATGAGGCAGGTGTGAAGAACTTTATTTGGGATTCATCATATAATTCCTAGGTGTTATATCAAGGTCATGCTAAGTTTGAGCGTGCATCAAGAAAACAGTGTGATGCAAATGCGTTGGCTGTTTGATTGGGTACAAGTAGATTGTTAGGATGGAAGGGCGCCTCGGCGCCCTTCTTTTTTTGGCCCAAAGTTGCATGCCCCGCCTTCCTCACTATATTTGCACCCCTGTTTTAGATAGGTAGACATCATGGCACATCACAAATCAGCCCTCAAGCGCATTCGGTCCGACGAGAAAAAGCGTGACCGCAACCGTTATCAGCACAAGACGGCCCGCAATGCGGTCCGCAAGCTTCGCGCATCCACCGATGCGAAAGAAGCAACTGCCTTGTTGCCGTTGGTGAGTGCCATGTTGGACAAACTGGCCAAGCGCAACGTCATCCATAAGAACAAGGCCTCCAACTTGAAGTCGAGCTTGACCAAACATGTGTCCAGCCTTTGAACAATCGACTCTGAGTTGACGCTCAAGAACTTTAAACCCGTTGTCTTAGACAGCGGGTTTTTTTTGTGCCATGTTTGAGCATGAAAGGCCACGAGCACGCGCGGCCAAAGAAGGGTTGGGTGCGCTGAACGACCGAGAATTGATTGCCCTTTTGCTGGGGACCGGCCATCGGGGACGGTCGGCGGAATCCTTGGCCAAAGAAGTGCTCGAATTGGCGCAGGGCTGCCTGAACAATTTGGCGTCATGGCCCGTGGAAAGCCTCACAGTGGTGGATGGCATAGGACCGGCGAAGGCCACGTTGGTGGCAGCCGCCATGGAATTGGGGCGCAGAAGGGAGGGGCACCAGCAGCGTGCGGGATCGTGGGTCAAGACCAGTCAAGATGTTCGGAACCGTTTCGTGTCGCGCCTTGGAGATTTGCAGCACGAAGAGTTTTGGGTTCTGCTTTTGAGGCGTTCCAACCACGTGCTGGCAGAAATCTGCATTTCTAGGGGAGGTTTGACAGGCACTGTGGTCGATCCTAAACTCGTCTTTGGGCGTGCTTTGGCCATGCGTGCGGCAGCCCTCGTGTTGGTCCACAACCACCCCTCCGGCAATCCCCAGCCAAGTGAGGCTGATCGTCGCTTGACTTTGACTTTGTCCGAGGCGGGCAAGCACTTGGACCTTCCCGTTTTGGACCATGTGATTGTGGCCGGAAAAGCGTTCGTTAGCTTTGCAGACCAAGGTTGGCTCCCATGAATTTATCCAAGCACATGTTGATTGTGGTGGGGGCAAGGCCCCAGTTCATCAAGGCTGCGGCTTTGCACCGCGCGTTGAAGGATGCTGGCGGTTGGCGCAGCACTTGGTTGCACAGCGGTCAGCACCACGACGAGGCCTTGAGTGGTCAGTTCTTCCATGAATTGGGGTTGCCTCAACCTGATGTGCGTTTGGCGCCCAACGCCACCAGCCGTGAACTCCGCTTGGGAGACATGATGGGAGGCATTCGATCGGCCATCGATGCACATCGTCCGGCTTGGGTCGTGGTGTTCGGCGACACAGATTCCACGCTCGCAGGGGCATGGGCTGCGACGGCCAGGCAAGTTCCATTGATTCACATCGAAGCAGGTCTGCGTTCGCAAGATTGGCGCATGCCAGAGGAGGTGAATCGGGTCCTGACCGATCGAATGTCTTCGGTGTTGGTGTGTCCGACCTATGCCGCTGTGGATCACCTGAGACGTGAAGCCATCGTGGACAACTCGGTCGATGGAGAGGGGCCTTCGGTGCTGAAGCCTTGGGTGCTGAAGACCGGAGACATCATGCACGACAACGCCGTTCACTTCAAGGCGCAATTCGACATCGTCAAGGCACGTTCAGGAAGGGTTTTGATGACCATGCATCGCCCTGGCAATGTGGATGACCCAGACCTTCTCTGGTCGTGGGTCGAGGCCATTGGCGCATGGCTAAAGTCGCAGGATTTGCGCGCGGTTTGGCCCATCCACCCTCGCACCAAGAAGTGCCTGCAGAGCTCTTCGCAGCCTTGGTGGGACAGGTTGGAATCGTTGGGCATGGATGCAGCGCCCCCAATGGGTTACGTGGAGCTGCTGAAGGCCGTTCACGAAGCGCCCTTGGTGTTGACCGACAGCGGAGGCGTCCAAAAGGAAGCATACTCCTTGGGAAGGCGGTGCATCGTGTTGCGAGACTGCACAGAGTGGACGGAACAAGTGGAAGAGGGACAATCTGTGCTATGCCCAGCCCCCAGGTCGTTGAAGGACAGCGCCGACAGGTTGCTCGGACATGGTCCGTTTACCCCGGGGTCGCTCTATGGAAATGGCCACGCCGCCACTGAACTCATGGTCAAGCTTAACCTCATGTTGAAAGGGTTGGATGGCTGATTCATCGTCACATGCCCCATGGGTGGTGCGGAGTGCGCATGCCTTGTCGCCCAGGCAGACATATGTCTTGGATCAGGTGTTCTGTAGTTGGTTGAAGTCGTCTTGGACTTGGGAACGACAAGATCGCGGCGCTGCGACCCTTCTCGTTCTCCACGGCGTTGAAGTTGTAAGATGGCATGACCACCCTTTGGTGACGGCAGAGATCCAACCTCAGGATGACATCCACATTGGCTGGACGGCTTGGCATCACGGAGACTTGGCCATTCATGTCCCTTGCGCATTGAATGGAGAGGGAAGATGCTTGCCTTTTGACCCCTTGGCCGCCACCTTTCATGGGCTCACATGCTGGGAGGAACAAGCGGGGAGGGTGGCCTTGGACGAACACGGTCGTCCTCAACGGTTTCCCAAAGCTTGGATGTCTTTGCAGGGTTCTAGTCAATGTCAAGGGCAGGTCATCTCGGCGGCCCTGCAGCCCCGATGGCCGTGGTTGGACATGATGTGGCACGCCATCGTAGGCCGGACAATGGCCACACAGCCATTGACGTGCGACTGGACATTTGATGTGGACGTCGCGTTCAAGCACAAGGGCCGCTCACGCTTAAAATCCTCGCTGCTGCAAATGCGTGACCTTGGGTTGGGCCGTTGGGATGTGGTCCAAGAGCGGTTCATGGTCAACCGAGGGTGGGCTCAAGACCCCTACGCCACGTTCGACTGGGTGTTGCGGCATCACCAGGGAGAACCTGTGACGTTTCATGTGCTTGCCGCGATGCGCAAACGTCCCCACGACATTGGCTTGAATCCTCATGGAGCCACGTTGCCTCGGTTGGTGGATGAATTGGCACGGTGCCCAGACGTCGTGGTGAGGTGGCACCCTGGCTGGCATGCCATGGAAAACCCTCAATTGGCGAAGATGGAGCAAGCGCGATTGAAGTCGTGGTCTGGCATGCGTTGCGACGAAGTGAGGACCCATTTTTTGAGGGGACAGCCAGGGATGTTGTGGAGGCAATGGGTGGACATGGGCGTCAAGGTGGACAGTTCGCTGGGATGGGCCCACGACGTCGGGTTCCGAGCGGGTACAAGTCGAGATTTCCAAGCGTTCGATGTGGGTGGCAACGAGAGGCTTCCCCTGATGCTCCAGCCCTTGGTGGCCATGGATGAAGCCATGCGTGGAAAGCTGGGATGGTCTCCCCTCGAAGCCGAACAGCACTTGGTCAGCATCTTGGATGTGGTCGCTTCTGTGGGAGGGGTTTGGCGGATGTGTTGGCACAACACTTCGGTCAGTGACACGGGTGCATGGGCCGGTTGGAAGTCAACATACGTTGGCATCACCCGGAAGGCCCAGAGCATGACTGTGAGGTAACTTCAGGCCATGGAGTGGCAAGCATTGGACACGGCGTTGGCCCTAGAGTATGTCGCTTGGGCAACTGTGGCAGTGCTCAAATTCATTGTCACGCCCTCCTTGATGATGGCCACCGGCCATCCGTGGTGGGCTGCTTGGGGGGTGACTTCAGCTGGAGCAGCAGGGGGTGTCTGGGTGGTGTGGCACTCCGGCAAACGCTTGTTTTCTTGGTTTGAGGAGAAACTGGGTTCCCGTGAAGGGCGAGGAAAGCGCACCTTTACGGCAGGACGCCGTCGCATCGTGTGTTTGAAAAATAGCCTTGGACTGAACGGGCTCTTGGCGGTCTCGGGCCTGATTTCCGTGCCAATTGCCACGACGTTGGCGGCCAAATACTTCCGAGACCAACCTTGGGTCATGCAGCGCTTGATACTTGCCTTTACCCTTTGGGCTTTGGCTTTGGCTGTTGTCTCCTGGGTGGTCAAAAATGCACAAATGTCATGACCCTTGCACCCTTGTTTTTCGACCTTGACCACACTTTGTGGGATTTTGAAACCAATTCCAGACTCGCGCTCGGTCAAGGCTTCAGCGACCTTGAATTGACATCCTTGGGCGTGGAGGATTTGTCCACTTGGATTAGACATTATGAAGCAGCCAATGACCATTGCTGGGCCGAGTTCAGGGCAGGCAGGATGGACAAGGCGACATTGCGGGGCAAGAGGTTTGAATTGGCCTTGGAAGCTTGTCTTGCAGCGTGTCCTGAAGGCCTGCCTGCGCAGTTAGGAGAACATTACTTGGCGCACAGCCCCTATCAAAAGGCACTCATTCCAGGAACGATGGAAGTGCTTCAGGCGCTGCAAGATCGTGGACACCGGATGTGGGTGCTGACGAATGGGTTTGACGAGGTCCAGCATTTGAAAATGGACAACTGCAACTTGACGCCGTTTTTCGAAGGGGTCTACACCAGCGACGCCTTGGAGGTCAAAAAACCCAACCCCCAAGCGTACCACTTTGCGGCTGAACGTGCCGGATTGTCGACCCGGGAATTCGAGTCAGTGGTGATGGTGGGCGACAGCCTGGAAAGCGACGTCCTGGGGGCACAGAAAGTGGGGTGGCGCGGGGTTCACTTTGCGCCCTTAGGAGAGCGTCATCCTGAAGCTTGGCGAACCATTCAATCCCTTCCGGAGTTGCTTGAGTTGGAGCTCAAAGGCTGACGTACCTTCGGGTCATGGCAGATCAAGATAAAAAGGGAAAGCTCAACATTGAGCTTCCAGAGGAGGTGGCCACGGGGGTATACGCCAACCTGGCCGTCATCACCCACAGCCCTGCAGAATTTGTGATGGATTTCATCCAAGTGATGCCGGGAATGCCCAAGGCCAAGGTTCGGAGTCGTGTCGTCATGTCGCCACACCATGTGAAACGTCTGCTGGGGGCACTGGCAGAAAACGTGCAGCGCTTTGAAAAACAGCACGGCCCCATCCAAGATCACGGTCAAGAAGACCCAGGCATGCCCTTGCCTTACATGGGGCCTCAGGGTCAGGCCTGAGCCAACCAATGCTTGGTGCCGTGGATGACTCCACGGACGGTGCACTTCAAACCCTCGGGCAGGGGCGGCGTGTTGGCCGCTTTGGTCGGCACTTCCACGTGATGTGAAGCTTCTGGGGCATGCCAAGTCAAGTCGGCCTTACCACCCACTGTGATGGGGGCAGGTGCAAGGCCCAAGACTTCACGCGGCCCTGCGGACCATGCGCGTACTGCAGCGTCATGGGCTTCAGTCTGGGTTGTCTCTTGTCTCAATCCGTGAAGGGTCAAAGCGAATGCGGACGACAGGCAGGCCATGCCGTTGGGGCTCAGCACAAATTCTACGTCGTGGTGCTCCAAATCTTCCGGTCGATGGTCGCTGACCACCATGTCGATGGTCCCGTCCAGCACACTCTTTCGCAGGGCTCTCCTGTCCGAAGCTGTTCTGAACGGAGCCAGTACTTTCAAGGTGCCATGGAAACCTCGCAGGTCTTCTTCGGTGTACACCAAATGTCCGGCTGTCGTGCCGCATGTCACGGCGAGGCCTTGCGCCTTGGCCTCTCGGATGAGGTCGACCGATTGGGCGGCGGTCACAATCGAAAAATGCAGTCGCCCGCCGGCGTGACGAAGCACCTCCAAATTGCGAGACACCCGAAGAACTTCGGCTTCCACTGGGATGCCCAGCAAGCCCATCTCTGTGCTCACCAATCCTTCGTGCATCACACCGCCGTGGTTCAAGTCGCTTTCCAAAGGCAAGTCCATCACTGTTTTGCCATGGGCCTTGGAGTATGTCAAAGCACGCTGCAACGCACTCACACGGTCCATGGGGACGTCGTCTGTGAAGGCCACGGCGCCATGTTGCGCCATGTCGCTCATCTCAGACAATTGCTGGCCTTGGCCTTGTTCAGTCACACATCCCATGGGCAACACAACGGTTGGACAACCCGAAGCCTGGGCTTTGCTTCCTTTTGCCAGCAGGCTTTCCACGGCCATGGCGTGGTCCACCGGTGGGTGGGTTGAGGGCAGAAGGGCCACTTGGGTCATGCCAGCCGCTGCGGCGACCTTCAGTCCGTGGGCGAGGCCCTCCTTGGTTTCTTCCCCGGGTTCCCGGAAGTGGACTTGGCCATCCACCCAACCTTGGCTTACCACGCCACCATTGGATTCAAGGACTTGGGCGGCAGGCACTTGGAGACTGGGGGCAATTTCGTCGATTCGCCCTTGGTCCACCAAGATGTCGACCACCTGGTCGTGCCACGGGCTGGAAGGATCCAGCACACGGAATTGTTTCAGGAGAAGAGCTTGTTCCATCTGCGAAGGAGTAAAGTTTCGAAAGCCAAGGCCAACATGGCTGCGGCAAAAAAGTACCAAGCCAGTCGTTTGCCAGAGATGTGTTGTTCCACCAAGGTTCGGATTTGGCTTTCCGGCTGGGTCCAAATCTGGACTTCTGGCCAGCGCAAGGAGGCGGTGCGTTCACGCCAGGCTTCCACATCCCAAACCACCAGGTTGGATTCTTCAGGGGAGTGGTTGAGCCCGAATGCAGCGAGCGCCGAGTCGTTGCGCAGCACGGTGTACCCGCCTGGCTCGGTCAAGGCGTCGCCCCAGCGCAAAGACGTGCCTCGTGTGGTGCTTCTGGGCTCTGGTACAATCTGAACGTCGTCCGCGCCCACAATGCGCCAAACGTTGTCCCGACCGAGGTTGCCGTTGTCGCTTTGCTCTCCCGTTTGCCGTGGGACTGTCAACGCCTCGGTGTCGCCCAACCTTTGAGCAAGGGCTGAACGTGTGCGCGCAGACTCTGCCACCCTCAAAAGCGTGGGCACGAAGAGCCCGTGCCGCGTGAAATTCCCAGTCTCCAGACAGGTGCCGAGCAAGTAAAGATCTCCACCTTCTTTTGAGGGGATGCGGGTCAAATAAGGCAGTCCGTTTGCAGCTGTGGCAAGCACTTCTTCTTGGGCCCTTGGACGCCTGTTGAGGATGCGGTCGTAGGTGGGCCAATCCACACGAGAGGGCACGCTTCGGAAGACGGGCTGGAACAAAGGATGGGACCATTGGACGTCGGTCACACGACCTTCCCCTCGAACCCACGTTGCGTCTTCCGCAACCCAAGAAGTGCCGCGGGCCATGCTGTCTGGCAACACCATCACGGTCCCACCAAGCGACATGAATTCCCTCACAAGAGAAACGGACCCGCGGGACGGCGATTCAATGGCGTGCACGACCAGGAGGTCATAACCCATCAATGCTGGGGAAGCGGGCAAGGATTGCACCCAATCCACTTCGACCAGGCCGTTGGAGGACTCAAACGCCTGTTGAACCGATTTGGTGGTCCTCTCGGACAAGGGGATGCCGGACCAATGCAGTGCTTTCACCCCGGAAGACACATTGTACCCCACATGGTGAACGTCGTCGAAGGACACCGGGGCATCGTCGATATGGACTTCAACCAGGTGTGGTCCAGGTGCGCCGTGGGTGAAGCGCAACACCGTGTCGGTGGGCATGCCGGGAACCACGTTGAACGACCCCAAGGCTTCAGCCACGCCGTCCACGCGCAGTTGCAAGGGCAGACCGTCCACTCCGTCGAGTGCGTCGTGGCCTATTCGCACGTGCAATTCAGCTTCTCGGTTGGGGAGGGCCAACGGCGTTTCAAACCACACCGAATCCACCCACAAATTGGTCGAAGGGTTGGCTTGAACTGGGAGCAAGTGCCACGACACGGTGGAATCCGGCATCGCCATGGCCTCCACCTCGTGGCTGCTTTCCTGCACGTCGCTGATCCAAAAAGCCTTCTTCGAAGCGGCATCGGCCCGTGCCAATTGGTCCAGGGACCTTTCCATCACGGCTTCAAGTCCTGGGCTGTGGGAGGAAAGTTGGATGGAGGCGATGCGTTCAAGGGCTTCGGGCTGCGTCAAAAACCGTTGGTCTTGACCTTGAAAGCCGCTCGTGAAGACATGGAACAAATCGGTTTCTGCGAATGACTCCACCAACGCGTTGCCTTTGCCTTTGGCTTCTTGAACCAGCGGAGCGGATTCGCCCGCCGCCATCATGGAGGGACTTGTGTCGATGTAGATGGACACGGCATTTCGACCTGGCTCGCCAACGTTGGATTCTGGCGTCAACATGGGGTCTGCGAAGCCCAAGATCAAGCAACCAAATGCCAGAAGCCGCGCCAGAAGAATCAACAAGTTTCGCAGCCTGTGCCTTGAGCGGGTCTCCTTTTGGACGTCTCGAAGGAAGGCTACGTTGGAGAAGGCGATGCGTTTGAACCGCCGAAGTTGAAGCAAATGCAAGGCCACAGGAATGGCGAGCGCAAGCAAACCCCAGAGTATATCAGGACGACCCCACACAGACGCGAATTTAGCCCGATTTTTGTCGCATGACCCAAGGGGAACTCAAGGACTTTTTGTGGGAGAAAGCAGAAGAATATGAGGCGCCGGATTTCATCCCGCACGACCCCCTCTCTGTCCCGCATCGATTCACGCGTCGTGAGGACGTCGAAGTGGCGGCATTTCTGGCTGCGACGTTGGCATGGGGAAACCGTGTGTCCATCCTCAAGAGCTTGGACAAGTTGATGATGCGCATGGACCATGCGCCTGGTCAATTCGTGCTGGAGCACGAAGAAGTGGACTTGAAGGTGTTTGACGGGTTCGTGCACAGGACATTTCAAGCGGAAGATGCACGTGGGTTCATGAGGTCCTTGCGAAGTTTGATGGAAAAGCACGGCAGCTTGGAGTGCGCGTTTCAACACCACGCGCCTGAAGGCGATGGCCCAATGGCCATCAAGCCGATGTTGTCCGGATTTCACCGCGCATTCATGGCCCAGCCTGGAGTGTCCTCGCGCACCAAAAAGCATGTGGCCAACCCTGAGGCGGGATCTGCAGCCAAGCGCCTCAACATGTTCCTCCGTTGGATGGTTCGGCCTTCCACAAGGGGGGTGGATTTGGGTTTGTGGACTTCTTTCAAGCCTCAGGATTTGCACATTCCGTTGGATGTGCACACAAGCAATGTGGGGCGGAAGCTGGGACTGCTGCAGCGCAAGGCCAACGACTGGCGGGCGGTGGACGAGTTGACGGCGGCCTTGAGAGAAATTGACCCCGAAGACCCAGTGCGGCTGGATTTTGCGCTCTTTGGGTTGGGGGCGATGGAAGGATTTTGACCTTTGCAGAGTGAAGTTGCGCGAGACCAAAGACGGAAGCTACACCCTCCACAACCCGGAGCTGGATGTGTTTTATCACAGCGTCCACGGCGCGTGGGCGGAAACGCAACACGTGTTTGGGGCGATGGGGTTGGACGAAGCTTTCG
This sequence comes from Flavobacteriales bacterium UBA7382, assembly GCA_002469765.1. Classification (GTDB taxonomy): domain Bacteria; phylum Bacteroidota; class Bacteroidia; order Flavobacteriales_D; family Sanyastnellaceae; genus UBA11663. Next base: position 12,940 of record DKNS01000167.1, read on the forward strand.
CACGTCGCCCTGACGGTTCCATCCACATCTTGGAGGTGGGCCTCGGAACGGGACTCAATGTTTTGGACGCTTGGGTGCGCGCCAAGGCTGTGAATCGACAGGTGATTGTTCATAGCCTCGAACCCAATCCCTTGAGCTGGGCAGATGTGGAGCCGCTTGGTCATGCCGCACTTGCCCAGGTTCCTGAGGAGGTGGTCAAGAACATTGTGGCTGGACGCCATGTCGACGGCCACTTGGATTTCACGAGAATCGACGCCGGTGTCATGGCAGCAGCACTCGAAGAGGAGTGGGCCGATGTGGTGTACTTCGACGCTTTTGCCCCCGCTGCACAGCCGGAGATGTGGTCCGTTCCTGTCATGGATCGGATGAGGTGGGCGCTCAAGCCTGGCGGTCAATTGGTGACATACTGCGCCAAGGGAGACGTGCGTCGAACCATGGAAGAGGCGGGCTTTCAGGTGGACCGAATTCCTGGCCCGCCTGGCAAGAGGGAGATGTTGCGTGCCACCAAAGTGGCGCGCCCTCAAGGGCGCTTCAATGTCCGTGCATACATGGTGGTGGTGCAGGATGGAAGGGTCCTGGTCTCCTATGAAAGGCTGCCCATGGGCGGCGTCATGAAATTCCCTGGCGGAGGTGTGGAGTGGGGCGAAGGCCCGGTCGCTGCCATCCGACGGGAAGCCTTGGAGGAATTGGGGCAATCGGTTACGGTGAATGCGTTGTTGCACGTCAGCCGAAAGGCCCACATCAGTTCATTTGATGACAACCAACAAGTTTTGGCCATTCATCACCTCACCCAGTTGGATGGGCCGGTTCGGTTTGAGGACGAAGGCACTCTGGAAGACGTGTTTGGCAAGGGCGTGCCCATGATGGACCAAAAGCTTGGCTGGCGCGAGGTTGACACATTGCAGCCGCAGGACTTTCACTTCGCTTCGGACCGAGAGGCGTGGGGGGCATGGCTGGCACGCCGCGCCGCCAAATGATGATGGCCCTCCCCCCGAAGTTCAACCGAGCAGCCCCCAACGTTGCTCCACGCAATCGTCGATGCGTCTGCACAGTTGCTCTGGGGTGAACGTTCGCCATCCGAGCTCGTTCAATTCCCCACCCAACACAAAGTAGGAATCGAGGTCGATGGCTTGCATATCCGCCAAGACGTGGTCGCGAAAATTGAGCAGGGCGATCCATCCGTCGTCTTCCACGAGTTCGTCGAACCACTCCTCGTAGTACGCGTCGTCGCTGTGGTGGAAATTGAGGACGTTCTCACCAATCAACACAAACTTGGTCACCCCACCTGCCATCAAAGGGTCGATGACTTCTCGCTTCAGCAGCATGATGTCGTTGAACAAACAGTCGTTCCATTCGCCGATGAATTCCAGAATGGCGTACCCTTCGTCGTAATCCGCATAAAGGACCTTCGTGTAGAGCGTTTGGCTTCCGAATTCATCCCATTGGGGGTGGATGAAGTGGTTGTAGACCTTGAGGTGATACGCAAACTCGTTGTACACCCGGTCGTAAAATGGACTTTGGGGGTCTTGGCTGGCCACGTAGTGGTTGCGCCAGGCGTAGTAGGGTTCAAGAGCGTGCATGGATCAGTCCTTGTGGGCCGTCACGGCGGCGCGCACGCTGCCGTGAGACAACAAAAGCGACCGGGCTTTGTCCATGTTCAATCCAGTGGCATCGGCGACCATTCTGGAGCCACGCTCGACCAACTTGGCGTTGGAAAGCTGCATGTCCACCATTCGATTTCCTTGCACGTGACCGAGTCGAATCATCGCCGCCGTCGTGAGCCTGTTGAGGATGAGTTTGGTGGCTGTTCCCGCTTTCATGCGCGTGGAACCCGTCACGAATTCAGGCCCTGTGACCGCCACAACCGGGTGGTCGCATGCCTCGACAACAAGGCTGTCAGGGTTGCACGTGATGCATCCGGTGAGCAGGCCATGCGCCCTGGCCTTGTTCAGGGCCCCCACCACGTAGGGGGTTCGCCCACTGGCGGCAATCCCCACCACGGAGTCGTGCTCAGTCACGTTGTGCGTTTCCAAGTCTCGCCAACCTTGTTCTTCGTCGTCTTCCGCCCCTTCGACGGCGCGGCGGATGGCCGTGTCTCCGCCTGCCATGATGCCGACCACCACGCCATGGGGAACCCCAAATGTTGGCGGACATTCACTCGCGTCGACCACCCCCAATCGGCCGCTGGTGCCTGCTCCCACGTAGAACAGCCGTCCGCCTTGGGCCATGCGCGAGATCAAAGCCTCAACCAACCCCGCCAGCGCAGGCATGGCTTGTGCCACCGCAGGTTGCACGTCTTGGTCCACTTCGTGCATGGCGCTCAAGAGTTCTTGAACGTCCATGTTCTGGAGGTTGTCGAACGCCCCAGCTTGTTCTGTGGGGGGCAGCATGTTGGAATCTGAAGCCATGGTTGGGGTCTCTCTCAAAAGTACAGCGAAGCGCCAAGGTCAAACCCCGGCCTCAGCCCAAATTTCCCATGCCTTGTCGGCCTGCAGCCTGAGCATGTCTTGGCCATTGAGCACCACTGCGCCTCGTGCCTGGGCTTTTTGAAGCAGCTGAGTTTGCGGGGGCGAATACACCAAGTCCACCACGAGATGCCCTGTCCCCAAGTTGGAGGTGGGGAAGGCCACCATGTCCTCGGTGTTTGGGGACATGCCCACAGGGGTGCAATGCACCACCAACAAGTGGTGCTGAATCAGCGCGGGGTTGAGCTCGTTGTAATTCACCACGGGTGCTCCTGCATGAAGTCGGCCTTCCGCGCTGTGGGCCGACCGAGAGACCGCCACCGCCTCAATGCCCAAGTCGCGCAACGCGCAGATGACCGCGGCGGCGCTTCCCCCCGTGCCAAGCACAAGCGCCCGCTCGTGGATGTTCTTCAAAAAGGGCTGAATGGAGCGCCTGAACCCCCAGGTGTCGGTGTTGTGTCCCACCCACCCTTCCGGCGTGCGCACCAACGTGTTGACTGCTCCGATTTGTGTGGCTTCGGTCCCCAAGCTCCGGAGGTAAGGCATCACAGCGACCTTGTGAGGAATTGTGACGTTCAGTCCCACCACATCAGGGTGGGCCTCGTTCCAGGCAGGAAAATCAGAGATGTCAGGCAGATCGAACACCTCGTAGGAGAGATCATGCCGGCCCAGCCGCTCGAAGCGCTCTGCGAACAACCTGGGGCTTTGAGAGTGGCCCACAGGATGGCCTATCAGCCCAAGTCTTTTGCCGCCGGTCACGTTCAGGACGACTGTTTGTTCGCCTCGCCCCATCGGTGAATGCCCCACACCACGGCCGCTCCAACGCACATCCATGTCACGGCTGTCCACACTTCCATAGGTGCTGGGCTGACGTTGACCAGGAGCCATTCGACGCGGCCGTCACTGTGGGTGTACAACGGCCGAACGCCTTCTTTCCAGGGCCACAAAGCCTGAAGTGAACCGACCAAAAACCCGGTCAGGGTCGCAAGGGCTGGTCTTCTGTGGGTGGCGAGCAGCCACTTCAACCCCCGGCTGAAGGCGAGAAGTCCCATCACAGCTCCCAAACCGAAGGCTGCAATCTTGGTCACGTCCAAGCTTTTGATGGCCACCAACACAGGCTCATAAGCCCCAAGAATCAGCAGCAAAAAGCTTCCGGAAATGCCTGGAAGCAACATGGCGCAGATGGCAAGCATGCCGGAGCCCATGAGCCATAGCGCGGAGGTGGATTGCACCAAAGGAGGGAGAGACGTGACGAATCCGGCCACAGCACACCCCAATGCGGCCCAAATCCAGGCTCTGGCGTTCCAGGGAGACAAGTGACGCCCAACCAAGGGAACGGATGCGGCCACGAGCCCCGTGAAAAACGCACGGAGCATGACAGGCTTGTGTTCCAACAACCAATGCAGTGGGGCGGCCAAGGTGACCACGGCAGTCAGCATGCCAACCCCTAGGGCCACCAAGAAGGGGCCGTTGATGGCCTGCCAAGCTTGTTTGAATTTTCCGCGTCGGGCGCACACGAGTCCTTCTCCGCTGAGCGCCGATAAGCTGTCCAAGAGAGGATCGTAAATGCCCGCGATGAACGCGATGGTTCCGCCGCTGACCCCGGGAACGAGGTCGGCCATGCCCATGGCAAATCCCTTCAAGGCAGTTTGCCCGTGCTTGTTCATGCCACGTCCATGTCTGGGGCAAACGTCGCTGCCCAGGCCGTGATGCCGCCCTCTAGGTTGTGCACGTTGTCCATGCCTATTTGGGTGGTCAGCGCTTGGGTCACCGCAGCAGAACGCGCGCCTGAGCGACAATGAATCACAACGGGATGGTCCTTGGGAAGATGCTCGACGTGGGCAGGGATGTCTGCCATTGGGATGTGCTTGCCGTCAATGTGGCTGACCTCCCGCTCGTAGGGTTCACGAATGTCAATCAAGGTGTGCTCGACGCTTTCCTGGCGCCAGGCTTGCAGTTGTTCAACCGAGATGGATTTCATGTCCGCGAAGGTAGCGGGTTCAGTCGTCCTCGACTTCGGCGTCTTCCGGAATTTGACGCACCCCCTCGGCCATCTCCTCCGGCAGGTGGTCGAAGAATGTGTCCCCGCGCAATCCCAAGCGCAGGCACTCCAATGGGATGACGTCGTGCGGTCCGATGTTGCCCAAGTTGACGTTGGCCCCAAATTGCTTCAGGAACCACACTTGTTGCGGTTTTTTTGGTGCTTCCCACAGGATGTCATCAAGCTGCACCTTGGCCAGGATACGACGCACCAAGGCGGTGTGGGCGGTCCCGTTCGGGCGGTAAATGCCCACGTTGCCACTTTCGCGTGCTTCGGCAATGACCTTCCAGCTCCCGGCGGCCAATTCTTGTTCCATCATCGAGGTCCACTTGTTGGGGCTGATGAGAATGCCGGCTTCTTTGGACCCCACCTCGCTCAGCACGCGGTAGTTCTTGGCCAAACGGCTGATCACCTCACACTTCACTTGCTCGTCAATGACCATGGAGCCGTCGCTGACTTCCACAGTTTCCAACCCGAGGTTGTCCACAAAGCGCAGGTAGTCTTCGAGTTGGTTGCGAACGAAGTAGGCCTCGAACAGTGTGCCGCCCGGATAGACCATCAGTCCCGCGTCGTGGTAGAGTTTGATCTTCTCCTTGACATTGGGGGTGGCGATGGAGGTGCCAAACCCAAGCTTGAGCAGGTCGGTTTTGTCGGCGTTGACCTCGAGGAAGTCCTCGGCTTGGCGGAGGCTTAGGCCTTTGTCCATGACCATGGTCAAGCCAGATTCGCGGGGCTTCGCGGGGCGCTCCGGCAGATGCGTAAGGTTGTGGTTCATTGTTCAGGGTTTCATGCGCGCGTAGCGGCTGGCCACGCGCGGGTCGTCGAGCAAACCTGGGTAGGTTTCCAACAACCGGTTCATGCCGTCAAAGTCCGCGAGGAGCAAATGGTCGAGCAAGCGCAAGGCCTCTCCATCCATTCGCAACGCAAACAGGCTGACGAATTGTTTGTACCCCAGCACTGTAGAGGTGGGTGGGACGTGCTCGAAGGCATTGTCGAGCAAAATCAGTGCTTGTTCATGCGCCTCAAGTGCTTGCATGTTGTCCACGCGCTCCTCCCACGCTTCAATTTGCTTGGGGTTGCGCTCCAACAGCTGCACCAGACAAGTGTCCGCTTCTTCATGACGCTCCATTTTTTTCAAAATGGTGGCCATCATAAGCAACGTGTCTTCGTGGTTCGGATTCAGCAGCAGGGCTTGGGCCATGTGTTCCAATGCACCTGCCTGGTTCCCTTTCAAGTCTTCCAGCACCCCGAGGCCCACGTGGGCCTCCAAGAATTGGGGGTCAAGCTCCAAACATTGGTGGTAATACTCCGCTGCCTCGTCAAGGCTGCCCATGTGCTCCAGGCATTCGCCCATGTAGCAAAGCGTACTGGGTTGGGGGGCATCCACTTCGAGCGACTCACGGTGCACTTCCAATGCGTCGCCATATTTCTCCATGGCCGTCAGGGCCTCCGCCTTTTGGTGGTAGGCCGGCGCAAAAGCCCCTTCGATGGCAATGGCGAAGTCGTAAGCGTCGACGGCCTCTTTCAACTTCCCGAGGCGCTGGTGTGCGTTGCCCAGGTTGTACCAGGCTGCGAAACTGTAAGGGTGGTCGTCCAAGTAGCGGAGGTAGAAGTCGGCAGCTTCTTGAATGCGACCTTCTTTGTCGTAGCAAAAAGCCAACTCGTACAGCGCAGTTTCGTTGCTGGCATCGGCTTCCAGGGCGCGGTGAAGGATGCGAATGGCTTGTTTCCACTCGCCGAGATTCTCATGCTCCAAGGCCACATCGATGTAGACGTCGCGCTTCAGTTCAGCGTCAGCGAAGGTGAGCACAGCGGTGAAATGCTGCAAGGCCAATTTGTGCTCGTGCATCTGGCTGTAGATGTTGGCGAGCGTGAGGTGAATCTCTTCGTTGTGTGGTTCAAACGAGAGCAGGTTCTTGAGCCGGGGGATGGCTTGGATGTGTTTCCCTGAGCTGGCCAAGATTTGGGCCTCACGAAGCTGCAGGGAAATGCTCTCAGGGTACAGACCGACGGCGTGGTGGTGCACTTGCTGTGCTTTGCGCACCGAACCTTTATCCAAAAAGTGTTCAATCAAGCACTCCAGCTCATCGTGGTCGAAAAACTTCGACTCACCAGCTTTCATCATGGCTTCAAAGGCCTTGACCAGCGCGTGGAGTTGCTCTTCTTCTTGATGTCGACGTCCCTCGTCTTGCATGTCCTTCAAGGTACATGGCAAATGTCGGAAGAATCCTTTAGAACAGGCGTGCTTTTGAACACGGACCTTGGAAAAATGAACAGGAGCGCCCCGCACCAATGGGTTACCTTGCGGCCATGTTGATTGCATCAATTTCAGGCATCCGCGGCACGGTGGGAGGCCAGGCAGGTGAAGGGTTGAGCCCATCAGATGTGGTTCAATTTGCGAGCGGATACGGAGCGTGGGTTCTTCAAAAGCACGACGTGTCTGACCGCAAGCCCATCGTGGTGGTGGGTCGAGATGCCCGCATCAGCGGGCCGTGGGTGCGAGACATCGTGTGCGGCACGTTGAATGCCCTGGGCATCGACGTGATTGATTTGGGATTGAGCACGACCCCCACTGTGGAATTGGCTGTGCCAGGGTTGGAGGCAGATGGGGGGCTGATTTTGACCGCGTCCCACAATCCCAAACAATGGAATGCGCTGAAGCTGCTCAACGAGCATGGGGAATTCCTGTCCAAGAACGCGGGGGAACGCGTGTTGGCCTTGGCCAAGTCGACCTTGATGTTTGCGGACGTGGACGAGACCGGGAAGACCACGCACGACGCTTCCTGGTTGCAGAAGCATGTGGACCACGTGTTGGGTCTGGAACTTGTGGATTCAGATGCCATTCGTGCTGCTGGTCTGAAGGTGGCCGTGGATGCGGTGAATTCGTCAGGTGGATTGGCGGTGCCCCTTCTTTTGGAGGCGTTGAATGTGGAAGTGGTTCCTGTGCATTGCGAACCCACTGGGCACTTTGCCCACAATCCAGAACCCCTGCCCAAGCATCTGGTGGATTTGACCAAAGCGGTCACCACCCAATCGTGCGACTTGGGCATCAGCGTGGACCCGGACGTGGACAGGCTGTGTTTTGTGTGCGAAGACGGGAGCTTTTTTGGAGAAGAATACACCCTGGTGGCCGTGGCAGACCACGTGCTCGCGCACACTCCAGGTCCCACCGTCAGCAATTTGAGCAGCACTAGGGCGTTGCGCGAGGTGAGCGCCCGTCATGGTTGTGCTTACACAGCGGCGGCTGTGGGCGAGGTCAATGTGGTGGCCCAAATGCGTGAGGTGGGTGCCATTCTGGGAGGCGAAGGCAACGGTGGGATCATTTACCCCACATCGCATGCCGGACGAGACGCCTTGGTGGGCATCGGCCTGTTCTTGACATTGTTGGTGTCAAAGGGCATGACCTGCAGCGCACTGCGCGCCACCTACCCCGAATTCAGCATGGTCAAGGACAAGATGGATTTGCCTGCCGTGGATGTGGATCGGGCGCTGGCTGCCCTCCAGGCCGAGGTGGTAGATGCCCAAGTGAATACGATCGATGGGGTGAAGTTTGACCTTGAGCACGGATGGGTACACTTGCGCAAAAGCAACACAGAGCCCATCATCCGGATCTATGCGGAAGCCCCCTCGTCACAGGAGGCTCAGGCTCTCGTGGACAGGTTTAAAGGAGACTTGAAACGTCAGTTGGCTTCATTGGAGGGACCTCACGCTTAAATTTGTCGGCATGAAAGCCGCCTATTTGGACAACGCAGCCACAACTCAGGTCGCCCCTGAGGTGGCTGAGGCCATGCTGGAGGTGTACCAACACGCGTTCGGGAATCCGTCGTCGTCCCACGCCGTGGGCCGCAAGGCGAAGGCTTTGGTGGAGACAAGCCGTCGGGACATCGCAGCCCACCTCAATTGTGCGCCGAGATCCATTTGCTTCACCTCGGGAGGGACCGAGGCAGACAACCACGCCATTTCCGCCGCAGTGGGATGCCTTGGTGTCACTCGCATTGTCACTTCTGCGGCGGAGCACAGTGCCGTGGTCAAAGCGTCGGCGTCTATGGAGGCCAAAGGCGTGGAGGTGGTTCATGTGCGTCACCATCCTTCGGGGGATGTGGACATGGCCCATTTGCGCGAGCTGCTTGAGGACAGTTCTTCCAAAACCTTGGTGTCCCTGATGCATGCAAACAACGAGGTGGGCGTGATGATTGACCTGCAAGCCGTGGGGCAGCTGTGCAAGCAGCATGACACGCTGTTTCACAGCGACACAGTCCAAACCATGGGGCACTACCCCATAGATCTGTCCGAGGTGGACATTGATTTTCTGGCTTGCAGCGCCCACAAGTTTCACGGCCCCAAAGGTTCGGGGTTTCTTTACACGAATCCAGATCTGCGCATCGACGGGTTGATTGTCGGTGGCGGCCAGGAGCGCGCCATGCGCGGTGGCACTGAAAACGTGGCGGGCATCGTGGGATTGGCCAAGGCGTTTGAGCTCGCATTCGTGCATATGGTAGAGCATGAGTCTCATGTTCGCGGCGTGAAGCAGCTCCTGGTGGATGGACTCCGTGCACGTCTTCCGGAAGTGGTGTTCAATGGAAATTCAGACCAAGAGGACCGCTTGTATACCGTGCTAAACGTCAAGTTTCCATCTCATCCCAACAGCGGCATGGCCACCTTTTTGTTCGACCTAGAAGGGGTCGCTTGTTCAGGTGGAAGCGCGTGTTCCAGCGGCGCCACCCAAGGCTCCCATGTGCTGCGTGCCCTAGGTTGTCAAGATCCTCAGCGCGCAAGTGTCCGGTTCTCCTTTTCGAGGTACACGACGTCGGCAGACATTGACAAAGCGTTGGAAGCCGTGGACAAAGTCTTTGCGCCTGTCCTCGTGGAGGGGTGATCGACCCTTTATCTTAGAAGCATGCTGGGCAACCGCATTTTTCATCGGTTGATCGGGGTCAGAATGCCCCGATTGTTGTGGGCGCAACACCGTCCAGCAGATGCCCAGCGCGGGGTGTTTTTGGGGTTGATTCACGGGTTGGCCTCGACGGACTACGGCCGTGCCCATGGAATCAGCCACCTTTCTGACGTGTCTCGGCGCAAGGACTTTGTCCGAGCTCTGCCGGTCGTCAAGTACGACGATTTGAAGCCTTGGATTGAGCGCGCTATGGCCGGGGAGGAGGATGTCCTTTGGCCCGGAGAAACCAAGTGGTTTGCGCAAACCTCTGGCACCACCACCGACCAATTCAAATGGCTGCCTGTCACTCAAGACGCGCTCCAGCGCGGTCACTATCGGGGGGGCAAGGATTTGTTGGCTCAATATTGCGCTCAAGTCCCTGAGGCCCAATTGTACCAGGGCAAACATTTGATTCTTGGTGGATCCAGTGCCCTGGTGTATGACGGTCGTCATGCGGTCAAGGGAGACTTGAGCGCGATCATTGTCAACCACCTCCCGCGTTGGTGCGAAGCCAGAAGAACTCCAGACAAAGACATCGCATTGATGGACGACTGGACTGCCAAGGTGGATGCCATCGCAGAAGCCACCATGAAGGAAGATGTGCGGATTTTGGCCGGGGTTCCCAGTTGGATGGCGCTGGTGTGTCAGCGGGTGCTCGAGAAAAGTGGAGAGTCCAACTTGCTGGACGTGTGGCCCAACTTGTGGTTGTACATGCATGGTGGTGTGGGCTTCGCTCCGTACCGCAGGACGTTTGAGTCCATGCTGCCCCCGAGAAAAGGAGATCGAAGGATCCATTACTTGGAAACGTACAACGCGTCTGAAGGCTTTTTTGCGTTTCAAGACGACCTTGAACGGGACGACATGGCCTTGTTGATGGACCATGGAGTTTACTACGAGTTTGTGCCCATGTCTGAATTGAACAACCCTCAGCCGGAGACCCTCGAATTTCGAGAAGTGCAGGTGGGGGAGACTTATGCGTTGGTGGTGTCCACAAACGCGGGTGTGTGGCGCCTGATGGTCGGGGACCTCGTCACAGTCACCTCCAAGATTCCCTTGCGCGTTCAGGTCGCAGGAAGGGTGACTTCCCACCTCAATGTGGTTGGGGAAGAGTTGATGGCGCAAAACGCTGACCGGGCCTGGGCCGAAGTGGCACAGGCGTTGGGTACGGAAGTGTACAATTTCACTGGGGCGCCACGATTCGATCAAGCAGGCAAGCCTGTGGGCCATCGATGGGTGGTGGAATTCCAGCCTGGCCTGGCCGTGCCGTCCACAGATCGACTCGGTGCAGAGTTGGACAGGTGGTTGAAAGCGTTCAATGGAGATTACCAAGCCAAGCGGACGGCGGACCTCATCCTCGCGGCCCCGCAAGTGGAGGTGGTGCCTGAGGGGTCCTTCGACCGATGGTTGGCGGAACATGGCCGTCTTGGCGGCCAGCACAAAGTCCCTCGGTTGGATGCGTCTGGATCAATTTTGGAAGGTGTGCTCGCGTGCACTGAGGCATCCCAGGAATAGTTATCCCCAACCTGTTGACGGGCCTTGGACGGGTGTGACTCCCGACCTACTTTGGTCGTTCAATTTTCGTTTCACTTCGATCCCTTCCCATGCATCTCGCCGTCGCAGGAAACATTGGCTCAGGAAAGACCACGTTGACCACGTTGTTGGCCAAGCACTACCGCTACACCCCTCACTTTGAAGAGGTGGACAACAACCCCTATCTCAACGATTTCTACAAGGACATGACACGCTGGTCCTTCAACTTGCAGGTGTACTTCCTTCGGAGCCGCTTCTCTCAGTTGATTGAAATGAAGAAGAAGGGCAAACCCATCATCCAGGACCGAACCATCTACGAGGACTCCAACATCTTTGCGCCCAACTTGCAGGCCATGGGGTTGATGACAACCCGAGACTTTGAGAATTACCTCTCTCTGTTTGAGTTGATGGAGGAGTTTGTGACGCCCCCAGACTTGCTGGTGTACTTGCGCGCCTCTGTGCCCACTTTGGTGGCCCAAATCCAAAAGCGTGGGAGGGATTACGAGGAGGCGATTCGACTCGACTATCTCAACCGTTTGAACGAGCGTTACGAGGCTTGGATCAGCACCTACACCAAGGGGGAGTTGTTGATTGTGGATGTGGACGACAGCAACTTCCACGAGAACAAAGAGGACTTGGGCAAGATCATCACAAGCATCGATGGCAAGCTCAACAACCTCTTCAGCTGAGGTTCAATCTTCAAATACACATCGCACAAAAAAGGCCTGCTCATCGAGCAGGCCTTTTTCTTGGGAGGTCGTTTCAATCACTGCACGGGCACGCCCATCACGGCGAACGCCATAGCCACGTCGTCTTTGATGAACCAATCCAACTTGTCGTCGAAGGTTTGGGAGCGGTACGTGACGTTGTGCTTGGTGCGGTCCAAATCGAACTTGCCCGTCACAGCGATGCCTTGCTTGTCGCCTGGGACGTCGGTTTGGTTGATGTTGACGGGAATTGAGTAGTCCACGCTCACCCCGTTCATGTCCAAGCTCGCTGACAACGTGCTGCCTTCGATGCTGTTCACGGTCAAAACTGCGTCGGGGTGGGTCTCCACATTGAAGAAGTCCCCAGAGCGGAGGTGACCCTCCAGGCTGGCCTTCTTCTCTCCAGTCAAGTCGGTGACTGCGATTTGCGTCATGTCGAAGTTGACGACCCCGTCTTGAATTTGACCGTTGACCACTTTGAATTTGCCGCCTGACACAGCCAATGTGCCTTGGTGGCC
>DKNS01000126.1:0-1323 GCA_002469765.1 Flavobacteriales bacterium UBA7382
TTGACTTCCACCAGTTTGTTGTCACGGCTGTCGCTTTTCTCAATGCGCAAAAACACCTCGCAATGTTGCATCTCGTTGTTGAACGTTTGAAGCTTTTCCAACTTGACTTTCACGAACTCGAGCAATTTGGCGTCGGCGTCGAAATGAATCGAATGAATTTGAATCTGCATGCCCCATCATGTTGTGCGACCCTTGGAACGTCGGTTCAAAGGAGACGCGAGGTGAAACTCCTTCAGCTTTGCTGTCGTGTGCTGGGTGTACACCTGGGTCGACGTGAGGCTGGCATGTCCAAGCAGCTTTTTCACTGCGGTCAGCTCTGCGCCTCGGTTCAACAAGTGGGTCGCAAACGTATGCCGAAGTACGTGAGGACTGCATTTCTGCAGCGAACTCACCTTTCCAAGGTAGCGATTCACCAAACGATACACAAACGAAGGGTAAAGAGGCTTGCCAGCATTTGTCACAAACAATGTTTTCGCCTCTTCAGGCCGCGCGTCGGTCTGGTCCAACAACATCCTGACCGTGGTTGGCAAAAGAGGGACGACACGCTCTTTGTTGCCTTTGCCAAGCACGCGAAGTTCATTTCTGGTGGTGTGCAAGTCCGCCAATGTCAACCCCATCAACTCGGCCATGCGCAGGCCGGTCTCGTAAAACAACACCAAGATGGCCCTGTCCCTTGCACCTTTCCAATCCTCGGCATAAAGTCCTTCATCGAACAAAGTGGCCATGACATATTCGGGCACCACTTCCGGTATGCGTTTGTCCAACTTCGGCAAGACCACCGCTTCGGTGGGGTCGGACTCCATCCAACCTTGGCGAAGGGCGTATTTGACGAACGTGCGGCATGCGCTGATTTTCCTGTGGATTGTTTTGGGGCGCTTGCCGTCTTGCACCATAGACACCACCCAGGACCGCAGCCAGTCCCCCCTCATGTCGACAAGGGAGGACTCGTATGTGCCCTCCAAAAACAGCTGGCATTGGCTCAAGTCGACCTCGTAATTGCGAAGGGTGTGCCTGGACGCGCGCTTTTCTTTTTCCAAATGGCACAAGAACGAAGAGACGACGTTGTCAACCATGGTCAAAATCTCGGGCACAAAAAAAGACGCGCTCCTGGTAGCACGTCTTTTTTCAAACATCCTCTCTCGAGGAGCGGGACGAAATTTACTCCGCCTTCAAGTTCAATCCGTTCTTGTACACCGCTTTCTTCTGCATTTCACGGTTCAACACAGAGGGCTTGACGAACTCACGACGTGTGCGCAGCTGCTTCATCGTTTTCGTCTGATCAAACTTCTTCTTGAACTGCTTGAGGCAACGTTCGATGTTGTC
>DKNS01000126.1:1656-10403 GCA_002469765.1 Flavobacteriales bacterium UBA7382
CCTTCTTTGACTTGAATGCTCAGCATAATGTTGAATTGGGGGCCAAAAATACACGAAAACTCCTAAAGTCAACCGCCCTCCCGCAACAACTCTCGTCCAATCACAAGTTTTTGGATTTCTGACGTCCCTTCCCCGATGGTGCACAGTTTGGAGTCGCGGTAGAACTTTTCGGCAGGGAAGTCTTTCGTGTACCCGTAGCCTCCTAAAATCTGAACTCCTTCTGTGGCCACACGGACACACACCTCGCTCGCTTCGTATTTCGCCATGGCGCTCTCCTTGGTCACGGGCATGCTTGAATTCTTCAATTCACAGGCCTGCAGAGTGAGCAGGTCGGCAGCCTCAATGGACGTAGCCATGTCCGCCAACTTGAATCCAATGGCCTGGAATTGAGCAATGGGCTGGCCAAACTGCTCGCGCTCCTTCGCGTAGTCTCTGGCCGTCTGCAGGGCGCCTTTGGCGATGCCCAGGGCCAACGAGGCGATGCTGATGCGGCCGCCGTCCAAAATTTTCATGGCTTGAATGAACCCCTCACCCACTTGACCGAGGACATTGAGCTCTGGCACACGGCAATCATTAAAAACCAATTCGGCTGTCTCGCTGCTCCTCATGCCCAACTTATTCTCCTTCTTCCCTCCAGCAAAACCGGCTGTGCCCCTTTCCACCACGAATGCCGTGATGCCTCGGCTGTCCAGCAAGTCGCCGGTCCTGGCAAGCACCACAGCCACGTCACCAGAAATGCCGTGGGTGATCCAATTCTTGGTCCCGTTCAAGACCCAATGGTCGCCGTCTTTTGTGGCAACGCATTGCATCCTCATCGCATCGCTGCCGGTGTTGGCCTCTGTCAAGCCCCATGCTCCGATCCAGGCCCCGCTGGCCAACTTGGGCAACCACTTGGTCTTTTGCTCGTGGGATCCAAACTGCAAAATATGACCGGTACACAAGCTGTTGTGCGCCGCCATCGACAGGCCGACAGAACCGCACACTTGGGCAATTTGCTCGATGGCCATCTTGTATTCATAGTACCCCAGGCCAGCTCCGCCATACTCCTTGGGCACGAGCATGCCCATCAAACCAAGCTCGCCCATTTTGGCAAACATCTCCCTTGGGAAATGCTGTTCCTCATCCCATTGCATCCGGTATGGCAACACCTCACGATGCACGAAATCACGAATGGCGTCGCGCATCAATTTTTGATCGTTGGTCAGAGAAATTTGCATTGAATTTCGTTTTCGTCCACGAATTTCGGGCAGAACCGACAAGTCCCACCATCCTCAAAGGCCTGAACATATGGTGAGGTACGGACGAACCTTTCGCAGAGTGACGGAATCCAGCCTGCTGCGCAAGAGGACGACATCCATGGCATGGACGCCTCGGCCTCGGGCGCGTATCAATTTCTTGGTCGTTTCCAGGTCGAACCGCGGGTGCTTGAGCAACGTGCCAAAGGACACCGTGTCCAGGCACAGCGATTGGATGTGCTGCGCATTGGCGGTGAGGTGGGGCCGTGCCTGATCCACCACGCTTGAGTCCAAACCGTGGACTTCATACAAATCTTCGATGCAGAGAAAACCGCCAAGGGCGTCACGGAACCGCACGATTCGTTCAGAGAGAACCGGCCCCACCCCTCGCAGCTGCTGAAGCCCTTCGGCGTCGACCAGGTTCAGCTCCAACTGAACCAACGATTCCACATGGCTCGCGCCAGACTGATCATGGCGACGCTTTCTCTGAAAATTTGCCCTGAACGGACGAACCCTTGCGACGTACCCAGGAAACGTCTCGGCCCATGTCAACAAATCCGCAACATCAGCTTTAGGACGGTTCGGCCAATTCGCCATCGACTCGTGACGCTGCCAAAGTCGAAAGGCGAGTAAAGTCCCCAAAAACAAGCACGCCCACCCCCATTCTTGGAGACGGGCGCTTCTTTCGCCGTAGAAACGGTCTTTTCGATCAGTCGAACCTCTTGATTTCTCCACTTTTCACCCTCCTCATGTAATCTCCCAAATCCGCCTTGACCTCCCTAGCCATGAAATACAAGCCAAGTACGTTGGGGAAACACATGGCGAAAATCATGGCATCCCCAAAGTCAAACACACTCCGCGCACTGATGGCCGACCCCACCACGACAAACACGCAAAAGAGCGCCTTGTAGGTGATGTCCATGGCCTTGGTCTCACCGAACAAATAAGTCCACGCCTTGAGACCGTAATAGCTCCAGCTGATCATGGTGCTCAACGCAAACAAGATGACTGCCACGGACAACACAACAGGGAACCAAGACAACGTCTGACTGAACGCAGAAGACGTCAAGTTGATGGCCTGAAGCTCTCCTGCCTTCGCACTGGCGAGCACGCCCGCCTGGTCGTACATGCCGTAATCTGAAATGACAATCACCAAGGCCGTCATGGTGCATATGACTACCGTGTCAATGAACGGCTCAAGGAGGGCCACGATTCCCTCACTCACAGGTTCGTCGGTTTTGGCCGCGCTGTGCGCAATGGAGGCCGATCCAATGCCAGCTTCGTTGGAGAAGGCAGCACGCTTGAATCCTTGAATCAACACCCCCACAATGCCGCCGTACATGGCGTCGCTGTTGAAGGCGCCAGCCAAGATTTTCCCAAACGCCGCGGGAACCTCAGACAGGTTGCCAAAAATCACTGCCAGCGCCCCGAGGATGTAAATGCCCACCATAAGGGGAACCACTTTGTCCGTCACTTTGGCGATGCTCTTGATGCCGCCCAAAATGATGGCCGCCACAATCACAGCCATGGCCACACCAAACATCCATCCATTTCCGTAGAACATCGAGGCCTCTCCACCAGTAACGGCAATGAGCTGGCTGGTCGCTTGGTTGATTTGAACCATGTTGCCTCCACCAAACGAACCTCCAATGCAGGCAATGGCAAACAACGCGGCCAACACGGCCCCCAGCCCCTTCTTGTTCTGGTTCGCAAGTCCGTCGCGGAGGTAATACATCGGGCCGCCGGAGATGCTTCCGTCTGGGTTCACCCGACGGTACTTGGTGCCCAGGGTGCACTCGACAAACTTGGAGCTCATTCCTAAGAGCCCTGCGACAATCATCCAGAAGGTGGCCCCAGGACCGCCCAGCGAGACGGCCACAGCAACCCCAGCAATGTTGCCCACACCCACAGTGCCCGAAAGGGCGGCTGTCAACGCCTGAAAGTGACTGACCTCTCCCTTGTGGTTGGGGTCGTCAAACTTGCCGCGCACCACATCCAAAGCATGCCGAAACGCGGTAAGGTTGACAAAGCGGTTGTACACCGTGAAAATCAAAGCCCCTGCAAGGAGCCAAATCAGGACAAACGGCACCTCCATGCCGCCACCCACAGGAACGGTGAAGAAAATCACCTTCATGATCGCGTTGGTGACCGGCTCCATCACTGCGTTGATGGAATCGTCAATGGAAGATTGGGCGCTTGCCCAAAAGGGCAGCAAGGCGAGCGAGAGAGAAGACAATCGTTTCATGACTTGAATAGAAGTAAGTGTGGGCCCTTGGCTCAGCCCTGCGGGGGCTGAATCCCGAGGATTCGGTTCATGGTTCGGAGTTGGTCGGCAGTGCCGAGGACAAAAAGCTTGCACGCATCGTCCAACGGGGTGTCACGTCCTGGGTTGATGATGAAATTCCCGTCGGACTGCTTCAAGCCCACGACATTCACGCCCACGCGGTTGCGGGCGTCCAATTCACCCAAGGAGGCCGTCTTCAACCCTTGGGGCAGCACGTTCACGGGAATCTCTTCCAAGTTGATGTCGTCTGCGCCCTGGATTTTCAAGTGGTCCAAAAATTCAATCACGTCGGGCATCACAACGAGGGAGGCCATGTGGGCCCCGCCCACCTTGTCCGGCATGATTACATTGTTGGCCCCTGCAACACGGAGTTTGCTCACCGAGTTCAGCTTGGATGCACGCGACACAATGTGAATGTTGGGCGCCATCTCGCGCGCAGCCAAAACCACATAGAGGTTTTGGGCATCACTTGGCAAGGTTGTGATTACGCTCTTGGCCTTGGTGATGCCTGCACTGGCCAAATTCTCGTCTCGGGTGGCGTCCCCTGAAATGACAATGTGCCCCTCGGCAGACAACGAATCGGCTTTTTCGACATCGTTCTCCACGATGACCACAGGCGTGTTGTGGTCGTGCAGCTCTTGCACGGCCATTTCGCCCACACGTCCCATTCCGCAAACGATGACGTGGTTGCTGAGTTTTTCGACTTCTTGTTTCAAGCGTGCCTCTTTGAAAGTGGTTCGGTATTCTCCGTTCACAAAATAGGTCGTCAAGGCAGAAATGGAATACGCAAACGTGCCCAAACTGCCCATGATCAAAATGGACGTGAACAACATGCCTTCTTCTGACAACTCACGCACTTCACCAAAGCCCACCGTGGACACGGTGATGACAGTCATGTACAGAGCCTCCACCCAGGAGTATCCTTCAATCAAAACAAACCCCACACTGCCCAACACCACCACGCCCAAAATGAAGGAGAGCGCGAGGTAAATCCGGGGGAAGATGCGGAAGGTGAACATTCAGGTGTAAGCTACAACGCCCACCTCATTCGACAGTGGCCGTTTCACCCCCGTTTTGCAGACGTGACCGTGGATTTCACCCGAGAATCACAACAGCTGTGCTTTCTCCAATTCGGCGTGCATGGCAACCTGAAGCTTGGAGGCTGCAGCTTGGCTGGCGACCTTGGTTTCTTCCACTGTGGCATCGTGTCGGCCTGCGTACAGGATGCCCCTTGAACTGTTGACGAGCAACCCGCAAGCCGAGTTCAAGCCATGTGCGCACACGTCCTCCACAGTGCCTCCTTGGGCCCCCACACCTGGCACCAACAAAAAGGCATCCGGGGCGAGGCTTCTCACAAGCCCTAGTTGTTCGGGCCGGGTGGCGCCCACCACGTACATCAAACGGTCGGCACCCTCAAATTTTTGGGATTTGGACAGCACTTCCTCAAACAAAGGCGTCTCCCCATGGAACTCAAAATCCTCTGCACTGGGGTTGGACGTGAGCGCAAGCAAGACCGTCCATTTGTTGGAGAAAGAAGTGAAAGGCTCTACGCTGTTCCTCCCCATGTATGGCGCGACGGTCACGGCATCTGCACCGAGACCCGTGAACAGCGCCTCTGCATATTTCAAGGCTGTGTTGCCAATGTCTCCGCGCTTGGCGTCGGCGATGACCAGAACGTCAGTAGGAATGTTCGCCACGACCCGTTCCAAAGCTGCCCAACCTTCTGCGCCGTATTGTTCGAAGAACGCCAAATTTGGTTTGTACGCAACTGCGAAAGGCAGTGTGGCTTCCACCACAGCCGCGCAAAACGCCTCCATGGCCACAACGCCCGTCCCGAAGGACGCTGGAACCTTCGCGGGATCAGGATCCAAACCCACACACAGGAAAGAAGCTTTGGCTTGAATGGCTTGAAACAGTCCTGAAACAGACGCCATTTGGGCCGACGTCGAACGTGTGGAAACGGGCGTGGTCATGCCACAAAGGTCTCACAAGTCGAAGGGGAATCGCGCCCTTGTCAAAGATTCTTGAGCTGTTCGGCACGATCGGCCATGTGCAGCGCCTCAATCACCTCCTGAAGTTGTCCCTGCATCACAGCTTGCAGGGCGTGAATCGTCAGACCGATGCGGTGGTCTGTGACCCGTCCCTGAGGGAAGTTGTAGGTCCTGATTTTGGCACTTCGGTCTCCCGTGCTGACCTGGGACTTGCGCTCGGCAGCGCGTCCCGCTTCCGCCTCCTGCCTGGCGGCATCGTACAGCCGTGCCCTAAGTTCTTCTAAGGCCCACTCGTAATTCTGATGCTGTGACCTGCCGTCCTGGCATTCCACCACCGTTCCCGTGGGCAAGTGCGTCAGCCGTACAGCACTTTCCGTTTTATTCACGTGCTGCCCGCCGGCGCCGCTTGCCCTGTAGGTGTCCTTCCGGACGTCATTGAGGTTCAATGTGACGTCGACATCCCGGGCCACTGGCAGGACCGCAACTGTGGCCGCGCTGGTGTGCACCCGACCTTGCGATTCGGTGTCCGGCACACGCTGAACCCGGTGGACGCCACGCTCGAACTTCAACCACCCAAACACACCTTCTCCTTCCAACCGGATCACGGCTTGTTTAAACCCTCCCACGGTTCCTTCACTGGCCTGAAGCCACTGATGCTTCCAGCCTTTCTCGTCGGCATGTTTCAAATACATGCGCACCAAATCCCCCGCAAACAAGGACGCCTCGTCGCCACCCGTGCCTGCGCGCACCTCCAGGATGGCGTCGCGGTCGTCTGCATCATCGTGGGGCAGAAGCATCCACTTGGCCTCTTCCACCCCCTTGGTCAACTTCGACTCCAACGAAGGTCGCTCTGCCGCACCCAGAACGCGCATGTCTGCGTCTTCAGAGTTCATCCACACTTGAGCTTCGTCCCAATCCCGCAACGTCCCCACCAGGGAGGTGGCCATGTCAGCCATGGGTTTGAGCCGTTTGTGCTCCACCATGAAGTCACGGAGCTTGACACGATTTGCGACAACCTCAGGGTCAGAAATGCATTTTTCCACTTCTGCAAAGCGGTCGGCGATGGACTGCAATTTGGCCACCCAGCCGCCCAATTCCTCGCGGTTGAAGGCCACGGCTTACGAGTAGTTAAACGTGCCGTGTGGGCCGTCGATGCAAACAGACGACGGCTCCCCAAAAGCAGACTCCACGCGACCGACAATTTGGGCTTCCACCCCAAAGGAGCGGCTCACCCCAATGATAGCCTCTGCAGTCTCTTCGTCGGTGTAAAACTCGAGACGATGGCCCATGTTGAAGACCTTGTACATCTCATTCCAAGTTGTTCCCGACTCTCTTTGGATGGTTTCAAACAAGACAGGCACAGGCATCATGTTGTCCTTGACCACCTTCAATTCAGGATTCAAGAAATGCAACACCTTGGTTTGCGCACCGCCTGAACAGTGGACCATGCCTTGAATTCGCTGACGGTGTGACTCCATCACCTTTTGGACGATGGGGGCATACGTTCTCGTGGCGCTCAATACGAGTCGCCCCGCATCCACAGGCGCACCCGACACCTCGTCTGTCAGCCCAAAGGAACCGGTGTACACCAGCTCTTTGGACGTCGCAGGGTCGAAACTCTCCGGGTATTTCTCTGCCAAATCCGACCCAAACACGTCGTGTCGAGCTGAGGTCAGGCCGTTGCTGCCCATGCCACCGTTGTAGGCCGTCTCGTAGGACGACTGACCATGGCTTGCCAGAGCCACAACCACATCGCCCGCTGAGATGTTGCCGTTGTCGATCACGTCTTTGCGCGCCATGCGCGCCACCACTGTAGAGTCAACGATGATGGTGCGCACCAAGTCCCCTACGTCAGCCGTTTCTCCGCCGGTCGAACGAATGTCAAGCCCTTCCTTTCTCAAGTCGGCCAGCAAAGATTCTGTGCCTTGGATGATTTCTCGGATGACTTCCCCCGGGATGAGATGCTTGTTGCGGCCGATCGTGCTTGACACAAGAATTGGGCCCGTGCAACCCACACAAAGCAGGTCATCCACGTTCATGATGAGTGCGTCTTGGGCAATGCCTTTCCACACGCTCAAATCACCAGTTTCCTTCCAGTACATGTACGCCAAAGAAGACTTGGTCCCGGCGCCGTCCGCATGCATCACCACACAATGGTCTTCGCTCCCAGTCAAATGGTCGGGGACAATCTTGCAAAACGCCTTAGGGAACAGTCCCTTGTCGATGCCTTCAATGGCGGCATGGACCTCTTCCTTGCCCGCGGAAACCCCGCGCGCAGCGTACCGTGCGTCACTCACGTGTTATTCGTCGCCTTTGTAATCGAACGCGATGATCTTGAACACCGTTCGGCGGTTGCGCTGGTGGGCACGTTCTTGGTCGTCCTTGGGCATGCTGTTGATTTCAGCATCGCTCACAAGCAACGCTTCTTCACCGTAGCCCACAGGGAACATGCGCTCGGAAGGAATGCCTGCATCCTTCAAGTAGCTCACGCATGTCTCCGCACGGTCTTGACTCAATTTCTTGTTGGCCACGGCCCCGCCACGGCTGTCGGTGTGGGCCTCGAGTTGAATGACCAAATTTTCATTGCGTTGCAACAAATCAACGAGGTAGTTCAACGAATCGGCTGAGTTGACAGAAGCGTCCACCAAAAGGTCGGCACTCCCCAACGGGTACAAGACCGTCGGCATGTCGTACTCTTTGTTCAGAACAATTTCTTTCAAGAGGTACTCACGGGCCAACGTGGTCGACTCAGTCAACCCTTCGGTGGTGAGGAGATCCCCCGTTCCGATGTAGCCCTCCACCGCCACATCTACGCCAAAGGTCATGCGCTGTCCGATTTGGCCATCGCACAAGGCCAGTTCACCTTCGGAATCGGTGGTGTAGGCGTTGGACGAGCCATCTTCCCCTTCCAAGGTGACTGTGGCGCCTGAAAGTGGCATGCCAGTGTCGTAGTCGTATATGAACGCTTGGTAGCAGAATTCAAGCGGAGGCAAACGGAAAGAGTACAAATCGTCTTTGCCCTTGCCGCCAACGCGGTTGGAAGTGAACATGCCCTCATCTGAATCGGCCTTGAATGAAATGGCAAAGTCGTCGCCAGACGAGTTCAAGGGGAATGGCAACACCTTGGGCTCGGCAAACGCCAATTCTCCCTCACGCACCTCGGCCTTCCACAAGTCCAACGAACCGAGACCCTCTCGGCCACTGGTCGACCAGTACAAATCGCCGTTGTCGCGGAAC
>DKNS01000126.1:10780-12398 GCA_002469765.1 Flavobacteriales bacterium UBA7382
TGCACCCACAAAGGTCCCGTCTTCCGCCTTCACATACCACAAATCCTTGCCGCCAAAGCCTCCTGGGAGGTCGGAAGAGAAAAGGAGGTATTGGTCGTCAGGAGACAACGCAGGGTGCCCCACTTGGGAACTGTCGTTTTCATCGCGATTGACCAGTCCGAGCGCCATCGACGCGCCGAAGCCGTTGCCCTGCTTCTTGGCAAAGTAGATGTCGCACGCCAGGTTGGACCCGTCCATTTCCATGCAGCGGGTGAAGAACAATGTCTTCCCTTTGCTGTCGAAGCATGCACTGCCTTCGTTGTGTTCGGTACACACGGTGTTGCCCAATGGCTCGGGCTCACTCCAACGCCCTTTCTTGTCTTGCTCGCTTCGGAACAAATCCATGAACGCCTGGCCCGTGATGGGGTCCTCATCGGTTCCGGTTGACGATTCACGCGAAGACGCGAAAATCATCTCGTCTTGATCCTTGCCGTAAATGGTGGGACAGAAATCGTAGGCGTCCGAGTTCAGCAACACCATTGGCTCCACGATGAATCGGCTTTCAGGCTCCTCGATCATGATGGCCGCGAAGTCGGCCTGCTCAATCCGAGCTTCAGCCACCTGGCTGTCGCCGCCTTCTTGCTCATACCGGGCGTACATCTCGATGGCCTCGTCGTACGCCTCCTGGTCGCGCAAAGCGTCCCCGTACAACAAGAACACCTTGTTGTTTTTGTTGCCGTATTTCAACCCGATGGCCTTGTCGTACCATTCCGTGGCGTCCTCAGGCTTGTGATGCAGACGGTAAGCTTCACCAGCCTGAAATGCGCAGTAGGCTTTGAGTTTGACGTCCGACTTGATCTTGGCGTACAGCGCCACGTATTCACGGGCAGCTTCGAAGTAACCGCGACGGTCAAAGGCTTCGTCGGCCTCGGCGGTCATGTCGCTTTGGGCGAACATGCCAAAGGTGGCCATTAGAGAAAAGAACAGGGTGGCGCCGATGCGGGCCACGGAAGCTTGCAGGTTGTAAGACATTCCTTTTTTGGCTTGATTCAGGAGGTGAAAGTAACGAAAAAAGACGCCCCTTGTGGAGGCGTCTTTTCCATTTCTGCAAGCCAATGTGTTGGGGCAGGAGCCCTCAACGGGTGAAGAGCATCTCCTGAAATTTAGGCAATGGCCAAATTTCGTTGTCCACCGTCTGCTCCAAGCGTGCACAGTGTCCACCCACTTCTTCGATGAGCGGGGTCACCACCGAACCGTACTTGACCGCACGTTGGGCGATGTCTTCGATCTTGTTGATTTTGCCACGCTCCTGGCGCAACGCACTGGCAGACTTGTACAACGAAGAAACCGTTTCAGACACTGTCGCCAAAATGTCGCGCTGCCCAGCCGTCATGGCCTCCGCATCTTTCCCAAACAAATCCGACAACCCACCTATGTTGTCGATGAGCATGTTTTGGTAAGCAATCGCCGCAGGCAACACAATGTTGGACGCCATGTCCCCAGCAATGCGAGCCTCAATTTGGCGCTTCATGATGTAGGTCTCGTATTCCACCTCCTGACGCGCGTGCAACTCCTCTGGGGTCAATACGTTCATCGAGCTGAACAAATCAGCGACTTCCTTGCGTCCCCAGACTTCCAA
>DKNS01000135.1 GCA_002469765.1 Flavobacteriales bacterium UBA7382
CAATTCCGCTACCACATCGTGGCCGACCTCCGGCAAGAAGAGGCCATCCTGGCCCAGGAGGAGCCCAGAGACATCGTGTTGACGCTGACCACAGAACTGGGCGGCACCAGTGCATTCTTGTCCTTCCTTGCGAACGACGAGAACTTCACAATCCAGCAGGTCAACTCTCCGAATTCAACGACCCCTTGGACCATGGACGGGGCCAGCGTGAATGTTTTGGTTGGTGCGGACGTGCACACCATGAGCATCAACGACCTCAGCGCACGTCAGGGCAACACCGTCCTTCCGGTGATGGGAACGCTCACCTTCGACCTCGTCGACTGAAGCCCTTGCGTGAGGGCATCGACCTCACGGGTCCGATGACTTCACGTTCTGTCACCAAGTAAACTTCTTCCCCACGTTTGGGCTCGATGGCGTGCATGCCTGTGAACGCGCCAAAGGCAGGCAACGTCAGCCTGTACCCCGCCTCGCACCCTGTCGAAGATTGGGCAAAGCACGGCACACGCTCGGACTGGCGCCCGACGCCGCGCATCACGACAGCTGGATGAACATGCCCACAGAGGTGGATTTGAGTTCCTTTGGGGAGGTCGTCGTCTGGCTCGTGTGTGAGCACCACGCCTTGCTTCTCCAACATGTCCACGACATCAAGCCCCATCGCCTCATAAACGATGTCGTGAGCTCTGTCGTGGTTGCCGCGCACCAAAATCCCAGCGCTCAAACCTGCCTTCTTCTCCTCTTGAAGCCACGCTTCAAAGTCTTCCCACGCCCTGTTGGGAGACGAGTGAAACAGATCCCCGAGCAACACCAACGTTTCTGGACGGCAAGCGTTCAGGACCGATGTCAGGACGGCAAGCGTTTGAAAATCCACGGTTGATGGCACTGCAAATCCGTTTGAACGAAAGTGCTCCGCTTTGGCCAAATGCAAATCGCTGACGACAAGCATCGACTCCGCAGGCCACCACACCGCCTTCGCGGGCAACAGCCACATCTCGACGCCAGGGGCGCCCCATCGAGTCACCCCAGGAATTTTCACACTGCGAAGGTCGCGAATTCGGCGTCCTGAACGGCCATTGAGGACCCTGGAGGTGTGTTGGGCTTTTCGTACTTTCGTTCTCCG
The DNA here is from genome assembly GCA_002469765.1 of Flavobacteriales bacterium UBA7382. Classification (GTDB taxonomy): domain Bacteria; phylum Bacteroidota; class Bacteroidia; order Flavobacteriales_D; family Sanyastnellaceae; genus UBA11663. The sequence goes on from DKNS01000135.1 coordinate 1,118, forward strand.
AAAACCGACTTTTACGATGAGCTTGTATTCAGCATATCTCCAAGAGATTGAAGACCGAAAGGGCGAGGGCCTCCACCCCAAACCCATTGACGACGCGTCGTTGCTGTCCGAGGTCATTGACCAAATCAAAGATCCCAGCCACCCCGAGCGGGAGGCGTCGCTCAATTTCTTCGTGTACAATGTGCTGCCTGGCACCACAAGTGCTGCGGGCGTCAAGGCCCAATTCCTGAAGGCGATTGTGCTTGGAGACGAGGTTGTGGGCGAAATCACACGCGCTGCAGCGTTCGAGCAGCTCTCCCACATGAAGGGTGGCCCATCTGTGGAAGTGTTGTTGGATTTGGCCTTGGGAGAGGATGGAGACATCGCTGCAGAGGCTGGCGATGTCCTGAAAACACAGGTGTTCCTGTACGAGGCGGACACCGAACGCCTTAAAGCGGCGCACAAGGCCGGCAATGCCGTGGCCACAAGCATCATCGAGAGCTACGCCCAGGCTGAATTCTTCACCAAACTGCCCGACGTCGAGGAGACCATCGACGTGGTGACCTACATCGCAGGGGTCGGCGACATCTCCACCGACTTGTTGTCTCCTGGATCCGACGCCCACTCGCGTTCTGACCGCGAGCTGCATGGCAAGTCCATGTTCGAGCACGACAGCGCTCGTCAGCAAGAATTGTTGGAACTTCAGAAGCAACACCCTGGCAAACGCGTCATGCTTGTGGCTGAGAAAGGCACCATGGGCGTGGGTTCTTCCCGGATGTCCGGGGTGAACAACGTCGCCCTTTGGATCGGCAAGCAGGCCAGCCCGTTCGTGCCTTTCATCAACATCGCCCCTGTGGTGGCCGGCACCAACGGCATCTCCCCCATTTTCTTGACCACCGTGGGCGTGACAGGCGGCATCGGGGTGGACTTGAAGAACTGGGTGAAAAAGACAGACGCCGACGGCAATGTGGTGATGGACGCTGAGGGAGAACCCGTGCTGGAGCAGGCCTACTCCGTGGAGACCGGCACCGTGTTGACCATCAACACCAGGACCAAGAGACTCTACAAGGACGGCGAAGAGCTGATCGACATTTCGTCCTCGCTCACGCCGCAGAAAATGGAATTCATGCGGGCAGGCGGGTCGTACGCGATTGTGTTTGGCAAGAAGCTCCAAACCTTCGCCGCGAAGGTGCTTGGCATGGACGTGCCGCCCGTGTTCGCGACTTCCAAGGAAATCAGCCACGAAGGCCAAGGGTTCACCGCTGTAGAGAAGATCTTCAACAAAAATGCCGTGGGCACCTCCGGCCAGCCACTCCACGCCGGCTCCTACGTGCGGGCTGAAGTCAACATTGTCGGCTCCCAGGACACCACAGGGTTGATGACCTCGCAGGAGTTGGAAATGATGGCCGCCACCACCATCTCCCCCATCGTGGATGGGGCCTACCAGTCCGGTTGCCACACGGCGTCGGTTTGGGATTTGAAGGCCCAGGAGAACATCCCGCGGTTGATGCGTTTCATGAACGACTTCGGACTCATCACCGGCCGCGATCCCAAGGGAGAGTACCACGCCATGACCGACGTCATCCACAAGGTCTTGAACGACTTGACGGTGGACGACTGGGCCATCATCATCGGCGGCGACTCTCACACGCGCATGTCCAAGGGCGTGGCATTTGGCGCAGACTCCGGCACTGTGGCGCTGGCGTTGGCCACCGGAGAGGCCTCCATGCCGATTCCAGAATCGGTCAAGGTGACGTTCAAAGGCGAGATGAAGGACCACATGGACTTCCGCGACGTCGTGCACGCGACCCAAGCCCAAATGCT
>DKNS01000051.1 GCA_002469765.1 Flavobacteriales bacterium UBA7382
CGCAGTGCCCCACGGATGGCATTTGGCCACACGCCTGACGATCAACCACACTCCTTTCCATACGCCCCACACTTCGAGCGCTTCAAGCGCGTAATGCGAACACGTCGGATGATGCCTGCAGTTGCTGCCCAACAAAGGACTCAACATGATTTGGTACAAACGCACCAACCCTTTGAGTACATGCTTCAAAACGGCAGGCGTTCCAACGCCATGACCAACGACAAGGCGATGGCGCCGCCGCACACAAACACATGCTGGTCCCTGGCGGAAACGCCCAACGAACGCACCAAGCTGGCGACCGCCAGCAGCGAGACCACAATGACCAATTGGCCCGCTTCGACCCCGAGGTTGAACCTGAACAAACCCCCAATGAAATCCGCGGACTCATCCCGTGCTATCCTGAAAAACGAACTGAATCCCAGGCCATGAATCAACCCAAAGCCCGCCGCCATGGCGTATGTCACATTCCTGGACTTGGGCGAGGCCCCAGAAGAAAACAAGGACCACAATGCAGTTGCCAAAATGGTGACCGGGATGAGGAACTCCACCCAAGTGCCAGAGACCCGAAAGACATCCAACGAGGCGATGGCCAGTGTCAAACTGTGGCCCAAGGTGAACGCCGTAGCGGTCAACACTGCTTTTCCAATGTAACGCAAATCGTACGCGGCCACCAGCGCCAACAAATACAACATGTGGTCGTAGCCTTCCCAGTCGGTGATGTGGGTGAGGCCAAGCACGAAGTCATTCATGGCTTCGGCTTCAGGTGTTGCACGATGCGAAACGCGTGGTCGTGTTTTTCGTCCGCCTTGTGGGAAGTCAACAACTCTTCCGTCCAACCCTTCCATCCCTCAAGCGGATAAAAAGCATCCCCATCTGGACTGGCGTCCACATGGGTGATGTACTGCACGTCCACCCAGCCAGCTTCCAAGGCTTGGCGGTAAATCTGACCTCCACCAATGACGAAACACTCTGTCTCACCTTGCTGACGGGCAAGGTCCAACGCATCCTTCAAACTGTGGACCACGTGTGCACCCTCGGCGACGTAATTCAGGTTGCGCGTCACCACAATGTTGGTCCGTCCCCTCAACGGCCTGTACCTCTCAGGAATGCTCTCGTAGTTCTTGCGGCCAGTCACCACGACATGCCCCTTGGTGGTGTTCATGAAAAACTTCATGTCCAACGGCAGGGACCAAACCAAGTCGTTGTCCATCCCAATGACCCCATTTGCGGCCACGGCGGCAATTGTGCTGATTTTCATACTCAGACGCTGACGGCCGCTTTGATGTGCGGATGTGGGTCGTAATTCACGAGCTCGAAATCCTCGTATGTGAACGCAAACAAGTCCTTCACCTCCGGATTGATCCGCATCTGCGGCAGTGAACGCGTCTCACGTGTGAGCTGCTCACGGGCCTGGTCAACATGGTTCAAGTACAGGTGAACATCCCCAAACGTGTGGACAAATTCCCCAGGCTCCAATCCAACCACTTGCGCCACCATCATGGTCAGCAAGGCATAGGATGAAATGTTGAACGGCACCCCAAGGAAGGTGTCTGCGCTTCGTTGGTAAAGCTGGCAATTCAGTTTGCCCTCCGCAACATGGAACTGAAACAAGCAGTGGCAGGGAGGCAAGGCCATCTCGTCAATGAAACTGGGGTTCCACGCGCTGATGACATGGCGTCGGCTGTACGGGTTGTTCTTGAGTTGGTCCAGCAACTTGACGATTTGATCCGTGTGGGACCCATCTGGGTTGGGCCATGAGCGCCATTGGTAGCCGTATACAGGGCCCAAGTTGCCTTGCTCGTCGGCCCATTCGTCCCAAATGCGGACCCCGTTCTCCCTCAGGTAGGCAATGTTGGTGTCCCCTTTCAAAAACCAAAGGAGCTCGTGGATGATGGAACGCAGGTGCAGTTTTTTGGTCGTCAACACTGGAAAACCTTCGCTCAAATCGAACCGCATCTGGTGCCCAAAACACCCCAAGGTGCCCGTCCCCGTACGGTCTTCACGCTTCACCCCATGCTCTAGCAGGTGGTTCAACAAATCCAAATAAGCTTGCATGACTCGAAAATACTCGCGGTGAGGCTGCGGCCCTGCCCCTCGTGAACACGCGGTTGAAAAGACGCTTACTGCCAGACTGGCATGCGCTCCTTCGCGGGCACGTCGCGGGTGCATGGCGTTTCTCCGTCCCGGCGCACGGGCAACGTCAATCGGTACACAACGTTGATCACAATCAAATGCAACACGGCGGCAGCATGCAAAGGAAGAACGTACCAAGGCCAAGGCAATTCATTAAACACAAACGGATTGTCCACCTTGGGTGCTTCAGTCATGTACATGTAGTTTGCCACGACATCGGACGGGAAAGCCGTGTTGATGGCCCAATTGATGCCGGCCATCAACGTGCTCGACACCGCAACGAGGCCATACACCTTCACCCACCCCCACTTGAAGGGCCTGAGTCCGTACGTCCGATTCATCACAATCGGGACAAACAACAATGCCCCGTGGTTGATGTAATAATGCACCAACACAGGCATCGCATCGCCCACCGTCAATTGCGGGGTCAAAATGGCGTGAAGACCGCCCACCGTCCCCATGTACATCGTGAACAGGTTCACCCACCTGTTCTTCCAGAAACAATTCAAGGCGACCAACCAAATGTTGATGCCGCACATGTGCAGTGGAAGGCTGCGGTGAATGGAATACGTGAAGGACGGACTGAAAATCATGTAGAACTGATACCCCACTTGCATGGCCAAAATGGCCCAGCCCATCTGATGAAGCGCGCGTTTTTGAGCATCTCCCTCGAGTCGTCCAAAGTGACGCACCAAGGCCAATCCTGAGGCCACTGTGGCCACCAATGCGACCCAAAACCGGGTCTCGTTCATGTGAATAACGACGTCGTACTGATTCATGTCTGAGCGCGTAATGTGAGCGCGTAATGTGAGCGCCGAAAGTACAAATCTGCCAGAATCAGGCCCCAGGCAATCCTTCGTGGAGCAACGTTTGGGTTGGGAAGGCAAAGTCCAACCCCGACGCATTGAATCGGTTCAGGATGGCCAAATTCACCTCACCGGGCACATGCGCCCAATGCTCTCCTTTTCGGATGTAGTAGATGGCGGTCAGGTTCAAGCTGAAATCCCCAAAACCGCTGAACCAGACTGTGTGGTCGTCCTCCGTGTTGGGGTTGGTCTCAACGATGTCAGTCAGCAGGGCCAGCGCCTTTTCAATCCGTTCAGGCGTGGTGTCGTATGTCAGGCCAAGCACCACTTGGACTTTCCTGGAAGGTTCCGCAGTGACGTTCTCAACAACTTGGTCGGTGAACTGGTGGTTGGGAATGGTCACCAGGCGATTTTCCAGGGTTTGGATTCGGGTGGAACGGATGCCGATTTCCTTCACAAAACCGTCAATTCCGTTGACCTTGACCCGGTCGCCCAACGTGAACGGCTTGTCGACGAAAATGGTGATGCCCCCGAAAATGTTGGCCACAAAATCTTTGGCTGCCATGGCCAACGCCAAACCTCCAATGCCCACACCTGCCAACAGGGCGCCCACGTCGTATCCCGCATTCGTCAACCCAGAAATGATGCCCAACGTCCACACCAAAGAGCGCAATGTCTTCTGCAAAATGGGGCCAAATTGGGACACCATTGAACTGTCTGAGCGTTCGTCCAAATGCAGAATCACCGTGCTGACGGCTGAATCCAGCAGACGCGCCACCACCCAGGTTACGTCGATGGCAATGAGCACTTGGAAGACGTGCTCCATAAAACTGTCCAACCCTTCTCCAAAATGAAGGTGGTCGTAACCCAACCAAAATCCGAGGATCACAATGCCCATGGCGATGGGTTCCTCCACTTGGTCGACCACGACGTCGTCCCATTTGGTGGCCGACCGCGCCGCCCAACGTTTCAAAACGCCCTTGAACAATGAGTACACCAGGCGTGCCATCACAAGGCTCCCCAAGAAATAGCCCATGGCTTGCAACCATTCGGTCAACGGATTGCCCCACAGGGCGGTGTCGTTCAAAAACTCCATGCACCAAACTTCGGTCAAAATGGCCTTTGAACGCCTGTTGGCGCAGGTATCTTTGTGGCATGAGCCAAGACCTCAACTCCTCCCTTCCCCCAGTGGGTCCAGCCTTGCGCTTGGGCGTGTTGGGTGGTGGGCAGCTCGGACGCATGATGATCCAAGAAGCGATGAACTGGGATGTCCGTGTGGAAGTGATGGACCCCAGTCCTGAAGCGTCATGCAAGCACTTGACCTCGCGTTTTGTGGAAGCCGACTTGAAGGACACCGAAGCCGTGGTCGCATTCGGACAAGGGCTCGATGTCATCACCGTGGAAATCGAACATGTCAGCGTCGAAGGCCTTCAACAGCTGGCCGACCAAGGCGTGAACGTGGTGCCGCGACCTGCGCATTTGGGGTTGATTCAAGACAAGGGACTGCAAAAGCAAGCCTTCGAAACGTGGGGCATCGCCAGTGCACCCTACCAGCTCATTGAGAGTTTGGACGAGGTTGGCGACATGGGGTTTCCCGTTGTCCAAAAACTCCGGAAAGGGGGCTACGACGGCAAGGGAGTTCAAATCCTGAACACCCCGGAAGATGCCCAAGCCCGCGGATTCGATGCACCATGTGTCTTGGAGCAGGCGGTGGACATCGACAAAGAACTCAGCGTTATTGTGGCCCGCAACGCCAAGGGGAACACGGCTGTGTATCCCGTGGTCGAAGCGGTCTTCAACCCAGAAATCAACCTGGTGGACCACCTCATGGCCCCCGCGGCGATCACGTCCCTTCAAGAATCCGAGGCGCGGGACCTGGCCCTCAAAGTCGTGACCTCCATGGACTTTGTGGGGCTCCTCGCAGTGGAGATGTTTTTGGACAGGAACGGCGGCTTGTGGGTGAACGAGGTCGCCCCCCGCACACACAACAGCGGACACCACACCATCGAAGGCAATGTGTGTTCCCAATTTGAGCAACACCTCCGCGCGGTGCTCAATTTGCCTTTGGGAGACACTGCCCCCTTGCACCCCGCATCGGCCATGCTCAACCTCATCGGTGAACCCAATGCGCAGGGCACGCCCGTTTATGAAGGATTGGAAGAAGTGCTGACCTTGCCCAACGTTCACGTGCACCTCTATGGGAAGTCCTCAGTGAAGCCGCACCGGAAAATGGGCCACGCCACCGTCACCGGACCGGACATCGCTTCCGTTCAACGCGACGTGTTGAAACTTCGTGCCATGCTCAAAGTCTGTGGATCCAATCAGGACTGACTTTTGGGTCACATGAAGCACCCAACCCCCCGTCGTGTGGCCGTGCTGGCCGGTGGCTACTCGGGAGAAGCCGAGATCAGCCGCAAAAGCGCGGCCATGGTGTTGGCCCACATGGACCGGGAGCTTTTTGTGCCGGTGCTCATCCACATTGACGTCGAGGGTTGGTGGTGTGTGCGTCCCCAGGATGACCAGCGTGTCGTTGTCGATCAGCGCACCTTTTCATTCGCGACGGCAGATGGCGACCGTTGGACACCTGAGTTGGCCTTTGTGATCGTCCACGGCACGCCTGGTGAGGACGGCATCCTTCAACGCGGACTTGAATCCGCAGGAATTCCGCACACGACCGCCTCCAGTGACACCATGGCATTGACCTTCCACAAAGGCCAAACCAACCGTGCCCTGCGCGAGGCGGGGCTGCCTGTGGCAGCGTCGGACGAGGTGGATCCAGATGAGACTTGGGACAACGAACACCAAGAAAGCGTCTTGTCCCGATTGGGGCTTCCCGTGTTCGTCAAGCCCAATGAAGCTGGCTCCTCACTCGGCATTTCCAAAGTGAAGCGCGCCTCGGAATTGTGGCCTGCCGTGGAAGCCGCCCGCGCGGAAGAAGGGGGATCGGTCCTCGTGGAAGCCAACTTGGAGGGCCGAGAATTCTCTTGCGGGGTCATTCCAGACGGCATAGGGGGGCTCCAGGTGTTGCCCGTCACCGAAATTTTGACCGACAACGAATTCTTCGATTACGCCGCGAAGTACGAAGGCCAAAGCCAGGAGATTACGCCCGCGCCTCTGGACGGTCACGACACAGCAGAACTTCAATCCATCACGCTCCGTGTTTACGAAACACTCCATCTCCGGGGCATGGCCCGCGTGGACATGATGCTCGTGCCCGGCAACACGGCCCACGTCATTGAAATCAATGGCGTCCCAGGATTCAGCGAGGCCAGCATCGTGCCCAAGCAGGCCGCCGCGGTCGGCTTGAACAAGCGTGCACTGGTGACCCGTTTGCTTCAGGCCGCGGCACTCTGATCCCGACGGTCCAAATCACTGGAAAAAAGAAGGGCCACCCCTTCGGGTGACCCTCCCACGTTGAATGAAAACAATGAAATTGTTCTAGAGCTCTCGCTCCAGGATGGTGAACGAGACCTTTTCCAAAAAAGTTTCACTTGCAGCCAAAAAAAATCAGCGACGCACCCGATCCGGGTTGTCTGAAATAAACGCTTTCCAACCACTCCCGCCCTTTTGCATGGTTGGGGTGGACAATTGAAAATGGTGGCACAAGGCGACTGCCAAACCGTCTGTGGCGTCCAAATCCTTGGGCATGTCCGAGGCAGGAATGCAGAGCGTGCGTTGGACCATTCCGGCGACCTGCTCTTTGGATGCAGCGCCACTTCCCGTCACAGCTTGCTTCACCCGTCGTGGCGCGTACTCCGCCACCGGCACCTCCCGAGCCAGGGCCGCGGCCAACGCCACACCTTGGGCCCGGCCAAGCTTGAGCATCGATTGCACGTTTTGCCCAAAGAAGGGCGCCTCCACGGCCATCTCATCTGGCGCGTGGGCTTCGATCAAACCCGACACACGGTCGTAAATGCGCTTCAATTTGAGCGCATGGTCTTTGATCTTTCCCAAATGCAGGGCGCCCATCTCAATGAGCTCCACCTTGGATTTGCCCTGGGTGCGAATCAAACCGTAGCCCATGATGGTGGTCCCTGGGTCTATGCCCAGAATCACACGTTCCTGAGGCAGGCTTTTGGGTGCGGTCTTCTTCTTCATCGGTACATTCGGGCCCTGATGAAGCCCGTCACCCGGCCAAATTACATGAAGATGCCGCGCTGGGCGCAACCGTGGTACGAGTCCTTTCGCGTGAACGTCCAACCTTGGCTGCATCGGCACAAACGGACTTTGTCGTGGAGCACCACCGCCCTTGCCCTTGCAGGCATAACGCATGTCTTGGCCTCTCATGGTGGATGGCCCTCGCTGTCCCAAGTTCACGTGGTTCACCATGGATGGTTGACATGCACCGTGGCCTTGATTCCTCTGAACTTTGCCCTGGAGGTGGCCAAATGGCGGGGGCTTAAGTTGGCCCACCTCGCGCACGCTCCTGGACATGTGCACACCTGGCGCGCGGCCTGGCACGAAGTGCTTAAGGGACAGACGTGGTCCGTCCTGGGGCCATCCCGTTTGGTCGACGGGGTCGGACGTGTGGCGCACATGGGTGCTCCGGACCACGCCAAAGAAGCCGCACGGGCTTTCGGCGTCGGTGCCCTGAGTCAAGGCATGGTGACTTACGCCATGGGCGTGCCCGCCCTGTGGCTGTTGGAAGAGTCCTCCTGGTCCATCATCCTGGGGCTGGTCGTCGGCGCAGCCTTGATGTGGACGGGATCGTGGCCGACTTGGCGGGCATCTTTCGCGTGGAGCGCCATGCGCTACGCGGTCTTTGCCAGCCAATACCTCGCTTGCCTCGTGGGCATGGGGGCGTTGGCTGCAGAAGATGCGTGGGCAGATGGCTTTCCTCGAATAGCCGGCGTCTGGTGCGTGACGACATCCGTGCCGTGGCCAACCGAGTTGGGCTTGCGGGAGCTGGCTGCGACGTGGGCCTTCGACGACCACATCCCGGCCGTGGTGGCGGCGACATTTGTGGTCTGGTTGTGCAACCGCGCGGTCCCTGCCACCCTGGGCCTGCTCATTCCTCGCGCCCATGGCCATTGATGCGGTGACCCTCACAGTCTGCGGGGTGTCCGGCCTCACCCTCGCCCTGCACGCATGGACGCTGAGACGTTGGGCGCGTGGCTGGAAACAGGCGGTGGCCGCCTCCGCCCCGACCAAGGAACCGATCCAGGCAGACTTCGGAGTCGTCGTCCCTTGCCGAAACGAAGAAGACAG
>DKNS01000021.1:0-20534 GCA_002469765.1 Flavobacteriales bacterium UBA7382
CCCACCCGGACCGAGATGGCGTTCAGCTTGCGTTCCTGCAACATTTGCGGCAGCAGCCGCGTGGCGCGTTCGATGGGTCCGGCGACAAGCTGTGGGAAGAATGACACGTAGGTGGCGAACGCCACGAAATCCCGGCAGGGTGGAATCTGCTTGCGGTAAACGTCGACGGAGTAGCTCAACGTTTGGAACGTGTAGAAACTGATGCCCACCGGGAGGATGACCTTCCAAGTCATCGGGTCCATCGTCACGCCCACTGCCGCCCAGCTCGAGACCCACTGGTCCACCAGAAACCCGGCGTACTTGAACCAGACGAGCATGCCCAAGTTGAACCCCAACGACAACGCCAGCCAGGCCTTTTGACGTGCCTTGGTGGGGGCTTGGCTTAGGCGAATGGCGACGAAGTAATCCACCACAATGGATGCCCCAATGAGGGACAGGAACCGAGCGTCCCACCATCCGTAGAAGACGCAGCTGGCTGCCAGCAAAAGGAGATTTTGCAGCTTCCACCTGCGCCCCAGGGCCCAGTGCAAGAGGAGCACCGTGGGCAGAAATATCCAGAATGCGGTTGAGATGAAATGCACGGCGTCGCAAGGTTCAAAACAACGAGGGGAAACCCAACGTCGCCACGTGCGATTTTCAGCGATTTGATCTCCAAGTTGGCAGATGCTGTTGGACCTTGCGCGCAACCATCTTGGAGGGCGTCATTTCAAATCTTGAAATTGGGCTTTGTGACGAACATCAAGCGTTTTCATGTTGTATTCAATGCACCCCATGCCTCAACGATCCTTGCCATGAAAAACATCCTACGCGTCTTTGCCGTCATGATTGCAGTGCTTGTTTCCCTGGTGTTCATCACCGTGAAGACCATTGCCCCGGACTACGAATTTGACCTCGCTGTGGACGGCGTGGGGTCTGACGTGGAGGTGCTGTTCGACGAGATCGGAGTTCCTCACATCTACGCGCAGTCTGAGACTGACGCCATGCACGCTTTGGGTTACGTGCACGCGATGGAGCGTTTGTGGCAGATGGATTTGTTGCGCCGGGCGGGAGCAGGGGAGTTGTCGGCGTTGCTCGGGCCGGACATGGTGGAGAACGACAAATACCTGCGGACGTTGGGCATGCGTGAGGCGGCCACCCGAACCGTGGACCAAATTGAAGACCGCACCACCCCGCGCATCCTGGAAGCCATGACCGCTTACCTCGACGGCGTGAATACGTTCATCGAGGAAGGAGAGTTGCCGCTGGAATACCGGTTGATCAACGCGAAGCCTAAGCCTTTTGACGTTCACGACATGTATTGTGCGACCGGATTCATGGCGTACTCCTTCGCCATTCACTTGAAGACAGAGCCCATCTTGGATTGGATGCACCACCACTTGGATTCGTCGTTGATGGCGGAATTGGCTTGGGGTCAAAAGGGATTTCAGCACATCCCCAGCGACGTGGGGGCCTCGGACATTTCTGGGTTGGCCACGGCCGTGCATGGGTTGGACGAGGTCCGTCCCGTGCCACAGTGGTTGGGAAGCAACGCATGGGTGTTGAGCGGCGACAGGACGGCCTCAGGCCAGGTGCTCTTTTGCAACGACACGCACATGGCGTACGCATCCCCTTCGGTATGGTACGAAGCGCATGTTGTGACCCCAGACTTCGAGTATTACGGCAACCACATCGGAGGCATTCCTTTTCCGGTCATAGGCCACTCTCGCGACCATGCATGGGGCACCACGATGTTCGTGAACGACGACATCGACCTGTACCGGGAAACGTTGGAGGGCGACATGTACCTGCACAACGGGGAGTGGCTCCCCCTCGATCTGAGGTTCGAGACCATCGAGGTTGCAGGTGAGCCAGATGTGGTCTTCGAGGTGCGCTCGACGCACCACGGCCCCTTGCTCGAAGACGGATTGGCAATGTGGTGGACCTTCACCCAGCACCCTGAAAACCGCATCCACGAAGCGTTCTACGGGTTTTCACGTCAGTCGGGGCTGGAGGCGTTCAAGGCCCATGCCGAGCTGATTCACGCGCCTGGTCTCAACATGATGTACGGCGATTCCGCAGGCGACATCGCGTGGATTGCTTCGGCCAAACTGCCCATCCGTCCCGGCCATGTCAACACCAAGATCGCCATCGACGGGAGCGACCCCGCCAACGATGTCCAAGGCTGGCACAGCTTTGAGGTGAACCCCAAATCGATCAACCCGGAGGGAGGTTTCGTGTATTCTGCCAACAACGCCCCGCAGCTCCACGACAGCGTTGACTATCCTGGGCACTACTACGCGGGGAACACCCGTGCCCAAGGCATCATGGACGCCCTGTCCACCGAGAAGAATGATTGGACAGTCGAAGACGCCCAACGCTTGCAATTGAATCACCACTCGCCCGTGTACAGGGAGAACGCCTCGAGGCTGGTCGCCCTGGCCAAGCAGGGTGGCGCGGACGTGCCCGCTTTCATCGACGGGTGGGACGGCGGTCATTTGGCCACAGATGTGGCACCGACCTTGTACTACCGCTGGATGTACCGCACGATCCAAGGGGCGATGTACGACGAGTTCGAGCAGGCGGCCGAGGACGGAGGCGCCCAGGAAAAATTCGAAACGTGGCACAAGACCATCGTTTCGGAAAACAGCTTTCCCATGTTGGTGCAGAATGGGTCGTCAGGGTGGTGGGACGATGTGCGCACGAACCAAGTCGAGACAGCCTCCGACATAGTCGTGGCGGCGTTGGACGCGGCGCGGGAAGACCTCGTCAAGGCCTTGGGAGCAAATCCGGCCCATTGGAAGTATGGACGCCTTCATACCGTGGTTCACCGCCATGCCATGACGGACGCCCCGCTGGTGGGCGACTTCATGAACGTCGGACCGTACGAATTGCCTTCGGCGAAGGATGCACTCAACAAGTATGAGTTCAAGCTCAAGGAAGAAGTCAATTACGACGTGTTCTCAGGACCCTCCATGCGCATTGGCATCGACTTCGCAGAAGTCGGGAACTCGCAGAGCATTCTGCCTACGGGCCAATCAGGCAACGTGTTCAGCCCTCACTACGACGACCAGGCGAACATGTACCATGCCGGTCAATTTCGGAAACAGCGCATGGACCGCGACGACGTCGAGGCGCATGTGTCGACGAAGGCCGTGCTCCGTCCCAGAAACTGACTCTTGCGGAGGAGGTCACTCCGCATGGCGATCCAGCAGGAGGACCATGCTCGCGCACGTGGCAGCACCGAGCTCGAGTTCCCGTTTGTGGACGTTTTCCCAGACGTCTTGGCTGCTGTGATGCAGGTCGAAGTAGCGTTGTCCGTCCGGCACCAACCCCAAGAGGAGGGGGCGAGGCTTGAGGTTCTTCAGGGGGCCGATGTCCACGCCGGCGCCGCCCCGACCGAAGTAGTGGAGGTTGTACGGTTCCAGGGTGTTTGCCCAACTGCGCACCATGGCGACGCCCTGGTCTGGCGCGTCCATCCTGACGCCTCGGGGCACGAAGCCGCCCGCGTCCGACTCCATGGCGGCGACGTGCCGCAATCCTGAAGCGTGTTCTTCGGCTGCGACAGCCGCGTAGCGCTTGCCTCCGCGGTTTCCATTCTCTTCGTTGATGAAAAGCACAAATCGCAACGTCCTGCGCGGGGCGTACCCAATGGCCTTCAAGGCGCGCAGGGCTTCCAGCGTGTGGACCACGCCTGAGCCATCGTCGTGGGCGCCTTCGCCAATGTCCCACGAGTCGAGGTGGCCGCCCAAAGTGATGATTTCATGGGGGAACTCGGATCCGCGCCATTCCCCAACCACGTTGCCCTGCTCCACGTTGCCAAGGTCTTGGCTGTTCATGCGCATTCGCACCTGAATGGTGCCTGGGGTTGCTCGGTGCATCTTGGCCAAGGCAGAAGCGTCCACGGTTGAGATGGCTGCGGCGGGCAGTTTATCCACGCTGTCCTTGTACCGCAACGAGCCGGTGTGGGGCAGGGTATCTAGGGCGTGGGTGAGCGACCGCACCAGCACCCCTATTGCGCCCGCCTCGGCGGCGACACTCGCGCCTCCGCCACGCTGGTCAAACGCGCCTCCGTAGGCTGCGCCGGTGTTGATGAGCAAAGGGTCCATGGGACGGTTGAAGAGCACAATGTGCCCCCGGGCGTCCAAGGTGTCAAGGGCGTCCAGATGGCGCACCACGAGCAACGGGCCTTCAATCCAGTCGTCGTCCTCGGTGGGGACGGAGCCCCCGAGGGCGGTGATGTGAAGGTCCATGGCTGTGCCGTCTGGGGACAGGGCCAGCGCCTCGGCCACATCGCCGCGGGTCCAGGCAGGCACCTCCACGGGCATGATGTAACTGGTGTCCACCCCGTAGCTGTCCATCCGTTGTTGTCCCCAAGCCATGGCGCGATCGGCGCTTGGCGACCCGCTGAGCCGGTGCCCAATGTCTTTGCACAGCACCCGCAAATTCTCATGCGCCTCCCCGTGAGAGAGCACTTCGTTGAACACCTGTCGGATGAGCAGGCTGTCTGAGGGCGTAGTAGAGGGTTGGGCCGAGGCCTGAAATCCTGCCTCGAGGGACATCATTCCAAGGGTGAGGAATGCGATTTTCACACTGTGCATGACGCAATGTAAAGGCCGCCTTCCGAAATTCGGAACATGAACATGTGGGACGAACGATACAAGACACACGACACGGTGTACGGGGTCCAACCCAACGTGTTTTGGGCTTCACGGATGGCCTTGTTGCCGGCGGGCAGCGTGTGCCTTCCTTGCGACGGGGAGGGACGCAATGGGCTTTGGGCGGCAGAACAAGGGTGGGATGTGCACGCCTTCGACTTGAGCGAAGTCGGGGTGTCCAAAACCCAACAACTGGCCCAAGCCCGAGGCGTGGAGCTGTCCGTTCAGGTGGGCAACGCGATGACCATGGAGTTCGACCGCACATTTGATGTGGTGGGGCTGGTGTTTGCGCACATGCCGTCAGAGATGCGGGCAGCCTTTCATCGCCGAGCTTGGTCCTGGGTGAAGCCGGGTGGTCATCTGGTGGCGGAAGGCTTTCATCGCGACCAATTGGGCCTCGGCTCAGGCGGACCCAAAACGCTGGACATGCTGTTTCATGAAGACACGTTTGTCGAGGACTTGACCGAGGTCGAGGACAACGCGATGCTCGTTTGGAATGCCCGCTGCGAGCAGGTGCTCGACGAAGGTCCTTTCCATCAAGGTCCTTCGGTGACGTGCCAAGTAGTCCTTCAAAAACAAGCATGATGGGGACGTTTCATCAGGGACAACGGGTCAAATTTTTGAACGAGGTGGGGGCGGCCACCGTGGTTCGCGTGGAAGGAGAGCTTGTGGTGGTCGAGGACGGAGACGGATTCGAGCGCACCGTGGGTGTCCGGGAGTTGATGGCGGCCCCCGATCCCGACCAAGAGGCGAAGAGCTACGGCGACAACGTGCCGGATTTGGCCAAGTTGCTGGTTCAAGAAGTGGGGGAGAAGCGCATGCGCAGCTTGCAGAAGGAATTTGAGGTGAAGTACCACAATTCAAAGGCCACCAACATGGTGCGGCGTGACGCGCACATGGAAGTAGACCTGCACATCCATGAACTTGTCGACGACCAAAGTGGCCTTCCAGACCGGGCCAAGCTGGCCCTTCAGATGGAGCATTTCGACCGCATGATGGACATCGCGAAAAAGGAAAAGTTGCGTCGCATTGTGTTCATCCACGGCGTGGGCCAAGGCGTCTTGCGCCACGAAATCCACACGAGCTTGGAGCAACACCACCCAGACTGTTCACACCGGCCTGGAGATCCACGTCGCTACGGGTCTGGGGCGACAGAGGTCTTGCTCGGTCAAGAGGCCTGGCGCAAGCCCCAATAAGGGCCCGCGGGCCAGCAGATCAACGGTTGCGGTGACGGCGCCGCAAGCTCGGGTCGCGATACTCTAGGTTTTGTCCGTCTTCCGGATTGGCCACCGAAATGTTCTTTTGGAAGTGCCACCGACCGTTTTTCCAAGTCAATGCGTTGTAGCTGAGGGTGGGGCCGTAGAACGCATGCTGGCCTTGAAATGTGGGGTCTTGCGGCGCCAAATCGTCCATGATGATGCGCATTGGCTCTTGCTCAACACGCAGCACGGCCTGCACCGCGTCTGCGTAGGTCATGACGTGGCGTTTCCTCAATCCTTCTGTCAATTCGAAACGTGGCGATCCAAAGCGAACCCGCCCATTTCGGGGCTCAACGGTTTCGACCCACTTCCTGTTGGTCAGTCCATCGGCGCCGTCCCATGCGAGCAAGGTGTAGACGGGGATGTTCTTGTCCATGGTCATTACGCCATCGTAGTACAAGCCGCCTTGCCAACGGTCTTGGCGATGCATGCGATTGTTGTCAGTGACCTCTGCATCGCCGTCGTGCGACAGGGCCGTCCAGGTGTAGCCAAGGTCAGATTCAGTCGCAGCATGAGCCACCCACCCCCCGTAGCGTTGGGTGCGGTCGTCAAGTTCCACGTTCCATGTGTACACCAGCACGCGGTCAGGGCCTTCGCCCAAGTCGACCACGGCCTCGTTCCACAACCCCCAATCCACCGACATCAATTGACCTGCTTCCGCGGCCTCTGCCCAGAGCTCTTCGAGCCGGTCGTGCAACGCCAAGCGGTCAACTTGGCTTTGGGCTTGACGAAGGGAGGAATGGGCAGCTTGAACCCTCGCCAATTCCATGGTTTGGGCTTGGGAAGTCAGGGACAATGCCAGCAGGCATGTCGTGGCGAGGTGGGCAGGCAACGTCATGCTGCAAGAACGCAACATCTCACGATTTCTTACAGATGCATGAAGGCCTTCTTGGCCAACAAGAGATCTTCGCTTTCTTCGTGGTCGGGGTCGTCGACGCAGCAGTCGACAGGGCAAACAGCAGCGCATTGCGGCTCGTCGTGGAAGCCAACACATTCGGTGCATTTCTCCGTCACGATGTAGTACAAGTCAGGGTTGCCCGACTCATGTTCTTCGTCGGCGTTTACCGCACCCGCCGACGGGTGATTCCCTGATCCAGAAAAACCCGTGCCCTCGCTGTATTTCCAAGTGGCGCCTCCTTCGTAGATGGCGTTGTTGGGACATTCGGGCTCACATGCACCGCAGTTGATGCATTCGTCTGTAATCATGATGGCCATCGCAGGTACCTTTGGGATTCAAATGTACAACGCCAACAATCTCTTTTCCTCTCTTGTTCAACTTGGGCAATGGCTTCTTCAGGAGGCGGCCCGTGAAGAGGCCCCCCAGCCCCTTGCCGAAGCGCGCAACGGCTGGTTTGTGAAGGAAAGTGTCGACATGGCCTTGGAGGCGCATGGCCAGGCTTTGCGTGAAGATCGCCTGCGTGGGTGGCAAGCTCAGCACCATTGGCCTGTTAAAGGGACAGGAGCAAAGGTGGGTCTCATTTTGGCGGGCAACCTGCCGTTGGTTGGTTGGCACGACATCATGTGCGCCATCTTGGCCGGCCATGACGTTCACGTCAAATTGTCCCAAGACGACGCGGTCCTTCCCAAATGGCTGTTGTCGAAGTGGGCTGAATTGGAGCCATATGTGGGCCAGGCCGTGACCTTCCACGATGGATTGATGAAGGGCATGGACGCTGTTGTGGCCACGGGAGGGGCCAATGCGGGGCGCTATTTTCAGGCCTACTTTGGACATCTTCCTCATCTCTTCCGCGGGCAGCGCACGTCAGTGGCAGTTCTCGACGGTGAGGAAACCTCAGAACAGCTTGAAGGTCTTGGGAACGATGTGTTTGCCCACTTTGGCATGGGATGCCGGAGTGTGACCAAACTTTGGATCCCTTCGGACTTCAACCTCGACCGTTGCTTTGGAGCGTGGATTGGTTGGGGGCATTTGGCCCAACATGGGAAATACGCCAACAACTACGACTACCACAAGGCGGTGTGGTTGCTGAACCGTGAGGACCTCATTGAAAACGGATTTGTTCTGGTCAAGGAGGAGCGAGAGGGCCTCGTGTCGCCCATAGGCACGCTGTACGTGGAACGTTATGACGACTTGAATGCGGTGCAAGCGCAACTCCACGACCGGTCCGATGAGCTCCAAGTGGTCACGGTGCGTCCAGAAGGAGAGGCCTGGGAAGCATTGGCTTCCAGCGAACTCTTGCGGGTTGTGCCGTGTGGCGCCAATCAGCATCCCAAGCTCGACGATTATGCGGATGGCGTCGACACGGTCCAATTTTTGTTGTCCCTCAACGGGGAAGAAGGGAAGACGTAATTTTACCCCATGACACAACCAATCCAAACCGGCTGGGGCGCCCTGGCGACCGTGGTGTTGTTCGCCACGTTGTGGAATGCATGCAGCACGGAGGTGGATTTGACCGCCCCGTATGACAGCATTCCCGTGGTGTATGGGTTGTTGGAATTGGAGTCGGACACACAATGGGTGAAAATCAATCGGACATGGCTTGGTGAAGGAAACCAGCTTGTGGCGGCCCAAGTCGCGGACAGCTCGGAATACCCCGCCGGGAGTGTGACGGCCCGCGTCGTGGAGCTCATTCCATCCGGAACGGGCGACATCGTGGGCAACGAGCTGGCCACGGGAAGGGAGTGGGTTCTCCGTGACACGGTCCTCGAGAACAAGAGCACCGAGGGCGTCTTCTTTGGCCCAAGCCAGCGGGTGTATTTCACCTCAACGTTGAACGACGGGCTGAGGGACGACATGTTGTACAGGTTGGAAGCCACGTTGCCTGACGGCAGCGACCTTCAGGCGGTCACATCGATGGTGGAGAGCTCAGTCGGAAGCATCAACCGCCCGCCACCCAACCTGTCCTCTTACAAGATGGGCTTTGCGTCTGTGAACCCCGACGGCACGGCCACATATCCGGACTTTCCGTTCCAGTGGTCGACATCACCTGGGGCCAGCCGCTATGACGGTTCCTTGGCAGTTCACTTCGAGGAGCGCCATTATGCCGACGACGCGTTGACGCTCTTGGACAGCATCCGGGAACGCACGCTTTATCTGGCTTTGGGTACTCGTAAAATCAGCAACCCAGCCAACCTCCAAACCATCGACGAGCCGTTTGAGTGCGAGCGTTTGTTTACAGAACTGGCGTCCCGCCTTGAAGGCAACCCGCGCATCCGCCGCGTGCTTGGACGTTACGATGCCAACAGCCAAATGGAGCGCGCCTTCGACTTTGAGTTGCAGGTGGCCAACCAGGACTTGGCGATTTACCTCGACGTGAACGAGTCGACCAACAGCATCGTCCAGGACCGCCCCTTGTGGACCAACATCCAGGGCGGCATCGGATTGTGGGCTTCGCGCACCAAGCTTGGGGTTTACGGCTTGGGTTACACCAAGCAAACCATCCAGCACCTCCAAGAGGGCGACGTCACGGCGGCGTTGAACTTTTGTTCTCCCAGCCCACTGAGCGAATACACGTGCGACTGACGCAATGCCCAAAAGGCTGTGGACATGTTGGCCCGAGGTGAGGTGAGAACAAGGCATCCGGGATGCATCTTGCTTCCGTGGAACATGCACTGACGTACAGCAGCGAACGGGCCAACTACGCCTGGGCCGGAGGGATGTGCACCGTGAGCCACGCGCCGCGCCACATCTTGGATGAATCCACAGCCCGCAGGATCGAAGAAGAACGCCAGCGTGAGTGCCCGGCCCATGAGGGAACCTTGCTTCATCTCGTGCCCAAAGACATCGACATGTTTGACCAAGAGGTTTTGTCGTTTTGGATGACGGCAGAAGCCAGCGCCAACGTCGTGGCGCGCGCGGTGGTTGTCCCGTCAGGGTTGACAGCGTTGCGTCACCACATCCGGTGGGTCTTCTTTTCCAGCGACATTCCGTTCAGGGTATTTCGCAATTCCCAGGTGGCCAAAGGCTGGCTCATCGATTGCTGGCTTCATCACCAAGAGGAGCTCGGACTCGTGGATGCTTACGACGACTTGGAGCCGTCCTCTTTGGGCTGATCGTTGCTCATGTTGGGCCTTTGCCAAGGCCAAATCCAATTGAACGACCTGTGCCAGCGTATGCCAACCCCTTGGGTCGACTGGCTTCCGATTTGGCCTTGGGTGGGGCTGTTCTCTGAAAACCCCACCAGCTGCAGGCCCTTTTCCGGGTCGAGTTCATATGAGACGCGCACTTCTTGCAGGTTTGCGCCTCCAAGGCTTTCCAGGGTTGGGTTGGACCCCATTTCGCCTTCAACGTGCAACCGGTTGTCCAAAAATGCGGCCTTCATGGCCAACTGAAGGGCATCTTGCTGACTTTCTTCCTCCGTCAACAACGCGCCAGCTGCGTCGTAAGACAATCCAATTTCCACATCGTCGTTCAAATTGCTGAGCCATCGAGACACTTGGGACGTCAGCATGTCCACACTGTTGGACTGCAACCCCTCGGTGCCCAAGCTTAGGGTGTTGAATTGGTTGGGCAAGAACTCTTGCAGGCTCAGCAACGCAATGGCCTGGGCTGTGCGTTCGGCGTCGTCAACCAAGACACTGGCCATGGCGGACTGCACCACATTTTCAGCATCAGGTGCACCGAGCATAAAGTCGATTTCTGGCTGGAGCATGTCTCCATCCAAGAGCAAGGACACGTGAACGTCTTCCATGCGGCGCCCTTGCCCGTTGACCTCTCCGACAAGTGGGGTGACGTTGGCGCGTAGGGTGTGAAGGGCGGTGACATCGATTTGTCCCGCATAGGGGTCGCCGTCCCAGGTCAACATCCCGCCTGACTGGAGGATGAAGTCCTTGGACAAGAAAGGTCCCAACACGAACTCGCATTCCCCTTCCACGATCTCCAGGCCTCCTGCCAGCGTCAACCGCTCCCAGTCTTCCAGCACCAAGGACAGGGCGCCTTGCGTTCGACCTCCCATTTTCACGCTGTTGTCTCGGTCTGTGACCAAGGTGGCTTGCGCCGACCGATCGATGTCCAGGTCTAAAGACAAGATGACCCGCTGCGCGGCACGTTGCAATTCGACCGCTTGAATGGGGTCTGCTGTGGCAGGGTCCACGAATGTCACCAGGTCTTCCCAGCGAGCTGCATCCTCGGAAACGAGCGAGATTTGGCAATCGGATGCCCCGAGGACTTGTGCGTCGCCCGACACGGTGAATTGGTTGTTCCAAAAAAACATGGACGCTTCGCCCTCGGCATCGAGGACCCCAGATAAAGGCAGATCGACGTCTTTGGGCAAATCCAAGACACGCATCGGTCCGGACATGTCGAACGCGTGGACGTCGACATTGATGTCGCGAAATTTATCGTGGTACAAGGCGGCGTTCCATGCAGCCTCTTGCCCCATGGCGTCGCGCACTTGGGCACGGTCCACGAGCCATGCGTCTGGAAGAATGCGCACAGGGCCGTCGATTTCAAACCACGTGCCCATGTTGGGCACGGTCAGCCGCACTGAATCCAAAGCCAGTGTGCCTTGGAGGGATGGCGAGGAGGCCGAGCCCATCACATCCACACTTCCGGAAACATGCCCACCGAACGACAACCACCCCTCTGGAACCCATGCTTGCCCCCATGTCGCGGGTGCATGGATGAGGACCATGCGGACTTGGAGGCGCTCAGGCTCGTGAAGTGACGTCCTGCCTCGTGCATCAAGCAGGGGAACGTTGAGGCTGTCCAACCCTCGCAGAGACCAACTCAAGGAGTCGTCTGCGAATGTGACCGCCACCTCGGCTTTCGTGAGGTCGATGGTGTTCCAACGCGCCTTGTTTAGGCTCAAGTCCAGCGCGAGTGTTCCCTCCGACCATCGCCCTTCGCACGCCAAGGCTTTGGTGTTGAGGTCGAGGGATTCTTGGAGCAAATGCAGGGCAGAAGCCCCTGCGGTGCCTTGGACAGCGAAGCCGTCGGCTTTTGGAGCGATGGTCACGTGCCCCAGGGCTCCTTCCAAGTTGACATGAGATGGCCACATGTGTTGGGCAGAGGCCTTCCATGTCAAAGGAGTGTCCAGGACGAGTGTGGGACATGTGGGGTCCAGATCGGGCCATTCCCATGTGCCCTCATTCAGTTGCATGTCCCATCCGTTGGCACCAAGTGACGCGTTCAACGACGTGTTCCAGTTCCCCGCTTGAGGGTGCACCCCGTCCACCTCGAGGGTCCAGTTGGACCCCGCCTTCAAGGCGACCTGAAGGGACATCCAAGGGGAGTTGCCTTCCATTTGAACCAGCCAATCTTGAGGGCTGCCATTTGCCGCCAAAGACCAAGAACCCTGGGGGGAACCGTTCCAGCGCACCGAATCTCCCTGAACCGTTGCGTGCATGTGCTGTGGGGTGGACTCAAGGTTCCAGGTGACGTGGGCGTCCGCAGCTTGTTCTCCGATCCATGTCCAACATGGGCTTGCCGGCGCAAGCATCCCGGAACCGCGCATCGAAGGCCAGGTGGTTTGTTCTCTCGAGCGCACGCTTTGCCACCAAGAAAGCCAGTCCACACTGTTGGCATCGGCGGTCAACTGAGCGCGGGTGTGGGCGGCGGCGACTTCCAGCGTCAATTCATTTTGGTCGGGAGAGTAACCCGCCTTTGCGGTCAGACTTCGTTGGCCTTCGCCCAGCTGGGCTTCCATTTGATAGGCCGGCATGCCGGTGTGGCCCCAGGTGACAGTGCCCTGCACAGGGTCCTCCAAGGGCCATGTGCGATTCAATCGGAACGTGGTGCCCTCGGTGTTTGCACTTCCCGACAGTTGCCAAGGATGCAATGCCTCGGGCTGCCCCAGTTCCCAGTTTAGGACGTTTTTTAAGGAGATCGAGGCCGTCAGAGTTTCGTTGGGTCCTTGCACGAAGCGACCTAAAGTGGATATCGATCCTTGGAGTTGGGCATGCCTCGAACGCAAGTTCAAGTGGCCTTCGCCTTGTGCCGACAACGCGGGAAGGGCCTCGGCGGACCACAAAAATGTCGAGTCTCGACCCTCGGCAGTCACGTTCCACTTGTCGGTTCCGGTTGCCTCTCGCCAAGGTGGAGGGAGTTGATTCATTTGGGCTTGGGCAGACCAAGTTGTGGAGGTGCCTTGGGCCTCCAAAGTCAACCCGCAAGGTCCTTGTCCGACGAGTTGCCAGGACTCTGACGTCGCCGCCCAAATCAACGTGGATGGCTTGAATTCAGACTCATTCCAGCAGGGCTCCAGCTTGTGCAAACCGACAGCCTTCAGCATCCAAGTGGGCACCTTCCTCCAATCGACGTTGGCTTTGCCATGGGTCTCGCGAAGAGGCCACCCAAAGGTCCCGTTGAACTGAACACCCGGCAATTGCATCCCGTCGCTTTCCACGCTCCAGCCCTCAGCATGCTCCTGCACAGACAAGGCAGAAGGTCCCAAAACCAGTGTCTCAGGAAGCCTCGCCGAACGCCATCGGCAGGTGTCCCAGCTCAGCCGATCTACGTGACGCCCGTGAGGCTGGAGTTTCAGCCCCTTGGCGATGCCGTGGTCCCATAAAATTGCTTCGCTGGGGGTGCTGACGTGCAAGTGATTCCAGCCCAATTCATCCACAGACACGCTCAAATTGAACGAGGTGTTTGCCGTTTGCCGTTTGCCGGATGGAACGTCAACAAGGCATGTTGCGCTGTCCAAGAAGAATCGGTGCGCGTGCAACTTTCCTGCCTTCCAAGCGATGCCAGAGGCTTCCAGGGCACCGGCCTCGACCTCCCAACCTGCAGCGGTGTCGGCCAAATGAAGGCCAATGACACGCAGGGCGGGGGGGAACAGCGAAGTTTCCATGCGATGCATGTCCATTTGCATGTGGTCGGGAATGGCCCATGAAATGGCCCATGGAAGCCAAACATCACGCCCTCCGAGGCCCCCGAGAAGGAGGACAGCGACGATGCCCACCACCCACCTTCCTCGCCGTTGGCGCGGTGAGGTTGGGGTGAGATTTGGGTCGGGGTGTTCCATGGGGAAGGCAGGCATGTCGAAGATAGCTTCTGCAGAAACCGCGCCGTAATTTTGAACCCGCCATGACACACAAGAGCAAACCTTTGATTTTGGGCATCGAGTCTTCCTGTGACGACACGTCGGCAGCCGTGGTTTGCGGACCGCAGGTGCTTAGCAATGTCGTGGCCAACCAGGAGCTTCATGCAGAAGTCGGAGGCGTGGTTCCAGAATGGGCGTCTAGGGCGCATCTCGAGAAGATTCACCCCGTGGTGCAATCGGCGTTGGACAAGGCTGGAGTGAAGGCCCAAGATTTGGATGCGGTGGCTTATACGCTGGGACCAGGTCTTCAAGGCTCGCTCCATGTGGGGACGTCGTTCGCCAAGGCGTACGCTTGGGCACTTGGCGTGCCGTCGATCCCCGTGCATCACATGCGGGCTCATGTGTTGGCCCATGTGCTGGAACCTGAGCCATCGCCCGGCTGTCCATTTCTGTGTTTGACGGTGAGTGGCGGACACACCCAATTGGTGAAAGTCAACACCCCTTGGGATATGGAGGTGTTGGGACAAACCCTCGACGACGCCGCTGGTGAAGCTTTCGACAAGGTGGCCAAACTGATGGGGTTGCCCTATCCTGGTGGCCCCGTCGTCGACCGACTTGCCCAACAAGGTGACCCCGAGGCGTTTGCCTTTTCTCGCCCTCGGATGGAAGGCTTCAATTGGAGCTTCAGTGGATTGAAAACTCAGGTGCTTCATTTTTTGAAGCGAGAGCAAGCGGCCGACCGCACGTTTGTGGAAAGGCGCAAGGCAGACATTTGCGCTTCCGTCCAAGCGGCGATCCTGGACATGTTGTGCGCACCCTTGATGGATGCCGCAAAGCAGTTGGGCATCCAGGAGGTGGCCATCGCGGGTGGAGTGAGTGCCAACTCCGGCCTGCGCGCCCGGCTTGGCGAGCTTGCAACGTCCCACGGGTGGAACGTGTACGTTCCTCCATTCGCATTCTGCACGGACAACGCGGCCATGGTCGCGGCGGTCGGGTGGCTTGATTTTAAAGAGGGTCTTCGAGGCGAATTGGGTGCCGCACCGTCGCCTCGCTTGCCTCACTTGCGCACTCTGGCAGCGCCAGAGGAAGGGTGATTCTCGCCATCGTGGACCACGGACAAGTTGCTGTACCAACGCAGACGTCGGCACCTTCAGCCATTGTTTTGACCTTCTCACGAACGAGCTGAAGCCCCTCTGAAGATCCAGCATCCGTCGAGGAGCAAAGGCCCACGCCGTTGTCCAGCAAGGTCAAACCCAACCATCCTTCTTGCCCGTCCAAAGGCGTCACTTCAAGGTGGATGTGCGGCGCCTCGACGCTGCCGTCAAACCCGTGCCACAGGGCGTTTTCCAAGGCCGGTTGAAGCAGCAAGGCTGGGATCAATGCGTCTTTGGGGACGGCGGGGGGCATGTGGTGTGTGAAGGTCACGTCCTTGCCCAACCGGGTGGATTCGAGCACGACGCATGCCTGAAGGGTCTCCAGCTCGTCTTGCAGGGAGTGGATGGGGGACTCTTGGACGTTCCAATGCTTGTTCCAAAGACCTTTGAAAGCCACAAACGTGTGAAGCGCCTCCTGCCAGTGTCCGTCTGCCGCCAACCAATGCACCGACGTCAAGGCGTTGAACATGAAGTGTGGACTGAGGTGAAGGTGAAGCCTTCTCCTCTCGGCCTCTTGGCGGCGTTCCTGGATGCTGTGGTGGTGTGCGGTGAGCCGCGACTGCATGTGCAAGAGTTGGTCCCGTTCCAACCATTCAGGCACCGCCGACGAAGGGATGACGGGCGTTGAAAATGGCTCGCTGCGCTTCAGCACCAGACGAACAAGTGCCCAGCCTGCCACGAAAGAGAAAACCACGACCATGCTCTTGAGCATGGCATGGCAGGTAGGGGGGAGGAAAGGATTGAGACCCTGGTGGGCGATTTTGTTTGTGATCGCTGCTCCAGAATGGACAGACGTCAGTCGTCGTTGAAGGTGTGGCGCAAGGCCGTCTTCAAGTTGCGTGTGTATTCTTCCTCCAACCAGTTCTTGTAGTTGGTGGTTGCCTTGGCAATGCACTTGGCGTATTGCTTCACTCGGAACTTGATGTCGTCAGCGAGCAAATCCACAAGCTCTGACGCATCCCAGTAGTCTTCCGATGCATGTTGGATCATGGCCATGTGCTGTTCCATGCTGCGCTTGATGGCTTCTTTGGGACGAAGTGCTTGCCGCGTGACCTCCACATATGCCTCGGCCATGTCGAACTTCGTCATGGGACCACCCTTGAATTTCTCCGCGAGCTCCTCCGGCATTTGGTACACGAACTCCTCTTCGATTTCTTCGTCCGAGTAGAGCCCTTCGATGTAGGACTGCGGAGATTTGAAGATGTCGTGCCAGTTGATGTGGGCGTCCCACAGCCCGAAGCGCCGGGCGTTGTTCCCCAAATCAATCACCGTGAAGCTTTTCTTGTTCTTCAAGATCCGTGAGCCTCGGCCGATCATTTGATGGTAGAGCGTGAGGGATTTGGTCGCCCGATTCAAAATGATGGTTTCCACGGTCGGTTCGTCAAACCCTGTGGTCAAAATGGACACCGAAGACAGGACGGCGTCGGGGGTCTTGTGGAACCATTCCAAGATGTCCTGCCGCTCTTTCTCGCTGTGCGTGTTGTCCAAGTGCATGCAAGGGTAACCTTCTTCTTCAAACATTGCCTGCACCTGTTTGGAGGTGTTGATGCCATTGTTGAAGATGAGTGTTTTGGTCCCTTTGGCCTTTTCCTCGTAGGCGTACAGCAGCTTCTCTTGCATCAGGAAGTTGCCGTAGAGGCGCTCCGAGGAGCTGACGGTGTAGTCCCCGTTGATTCCCACTTTCAAGGCGCGCAAGTTGACGTCATAACTGTAGGTCTTGGCTTCCGCCAAGAACCCATCTCCCACAAGGTTTCCGATGGACTCACCGACGATCAATTCGGCGTAGTTGTCGTGCAACGGCAACTTGATGTTGCTCGACAAGGGAGTGGCCGTCACACCCAGCAACACCTGCTTGCTGAAGTGCTTGAAAAGTTTACGGAAGCTGTTGTAATGGGCTTCGTCGACCACCACCATCCCCAAGTCTTCGAACCCAATCCGCTCGTCGTTGAGGCGGTTGTTCAAAGTTTCAACCATGG
Organism: Flavobacteriales bacterium UBA7382; assembly: GCA_002469765.1. GTDB lineage: Bacteria > Bacteroidota > Bacteroidia > Flavobacteriales_D > Sanyastnellaceae > UBA11663. The sequence goes on from DKNS01000021.1 coordinate 16,967, forward strand.
CCACGAAGCACCAGTGGTCTCCGCTGTCGTCGAGCTCCTTGACCTTGCTGTTGATGATTTTGTTGGGCACTCCGATTTCGGACAGCATTGCAGAAGTCTGGCCCAGCAATTCAATACGGTGGGTCAAAATGAGCACGCGTTTGCCCGTTTCCAGGATGTACTTCTTGGCGAGTTCCGAGAAGATGACCGTCTTGCCTCCCCCTGTGGGAAGCTGGTAGAGCAGGTTGTATCCCTCGGGGAATTTCTGGATCCGCGACAGGATGGTGTCGATCGCCTGAACTTGATAACCGTAAAGCTCCTTGCCTTTTTTGTCCCGCATGCGGTTCGCAATCTTGGGGTCAATCGGAAGGGCTTCTGGTGAGGTCATTTTCAAGTGGGAAAGCGCAAAAATACCCCCTAGATTGTCCTATTGAAAGGACCTGTCCGAAAAGTCCAGGAACTTTTTCCACACCGATGTCCGAAGCGTCAAAATTCAAAGGCCATTCTTGGCCAGTCATGCCAGAGGCTTGGCGCTTGCATTGGCCGACGTGGTGCGTCTCTCCCGAGCGTGCCGATGGCCAGGACCAAGTCTTGGTTCATGCGGTGCTGAGCTTGTCGAAGGCGCACCGTCTTTGTCCGGAACTTCCTGATGTCTGGCGGGCGTTGGACCTGACGGCACCTCAAGAGGTTCAGGTCGTGGTTCTCGGTCAAGACCCTTACCATGGCCCGCGTCAGGCCCACGGGTTGGCATTCAGCGTTCAGGATCCGTTGCTGCCGTGGCCGCCGTCGCTGAGAAACATGTTCCAAGAACGAAGTCAAGACTTGGGCCTTCCCCTGGACCGTCCAGCGGACCTTTCGGATTGGGCCAAGCAAGGGGTGCTGCTGCTCAATTCGGCTCTGACCACGGAGGCCGGGGAGGCCGGCAAACACCAACACATGGGCTGGGAAGACGCGGTGGTTCATGCATTGGCCTCGTTGTGTGCGGTTCGGCCGCGCTTGGTGTGGGTGCTCTGGGGCAAATCTGCCGAGCGGGTGCACCTCAATGTGATGAATCGCCTGCCAGACGGCAGAAAGCACGACGTGTGCCTAAGATCTCCACACCCGAGTCCGTTGTCTGCATACCGTGGATTCTTCGGAAGCCGTCCTTTCAGCAGGGTGAATGCCGCCCTTCAATCCTGGGGAGGTGCGCCCATTCTTTGGTGATCCGAGGCCGAGTTGACCCTCCAAATCTTGACGGCCCTGTCGTCCCCGGCGGTTGCCAACACCCCTCCCTCGCCGCCGCCAAACGTCAGCGCATTCACCGACCGATTGTGTGGCATGTGCAGTTTGTGAACCGAGTCGAAGGTGTTCAAGTCCCACGCTTTCACGTCGTGGTCACGTCCTGCAGTCCAGAGGAGCTCGCCGTCGATCCACCCTCGGTAGACGGCCGATTTGTGAACAGGCATGCTCAACACCTCCTGATGGCCATCGTGGACGACAAGTTCGCCGTCTTGGCCGGTGCTGAGCGTGACGGACTTGGTGGGGTGGATGCTCGCCCAATAGCCGCTTCGGGTGTGGGCCTGGATCGCTGAGACCACCTTGCCGTCATTTGACATGACAACAACTTGACCAGACCCTGTGGCCAGCAGCATGCCTTCAGGGTGGGGTGCGATGTGTCGGATTTTTCCAAAGGTGGTGGCGCACGCGTGTTGCATTTCCAGTCGTCCGCCCTCCGCAGACCAAAGGCACAACAGCCCGTATGCGTCACCTGACACATGAAGGCCGCTTTGGGAAGTTCCAAGTGCCAAGACGGGCCCTTTGTGCACATCAAATTGCCTGACCTCTGTCCCTTCGGCTGTGAAAAGACTGCCGTTCGAGTTGCCGCCCACCGTGGCGCCGCCCCACATGGAGACGGCATAGAATGGGGAAGCATGTTGGAACACCGCCGTTCCGTGCTCTTCACCTGGGAGCCATGCGGCCACCACGCCGTCGCCTCCGGCAGAGAGCCAAGCTCGCCGTTCGCTGTCCCAGGTTAGGTCGTACACGGCCCCTTTGTGTCCCCGCCAAACTTGAATTGCTTCCGTTCTCACCATGCCGCGAAATTGGTTTGTATGTTGCGGCCATGCAAGTCATTTGGATTCTCACCGCAGTCTTGATTGTCACCTTGTTCATTCAGTACCGTCGCCGACTGAAGCGCTGAGCCGCCTCTGTTATTTTTGTTCCCGATGAGCAAGCCTTCCATCCCCAAGGGGACACGTGATTTTGGGCCGACCGCCATGGCGCGCCGGCAGTGGATGTTTGACACCTTGCGTGGGGTGTTTGAGAAGCACGGGTTCGTGCACATCCAGACCCCGTCGTTTGAAAATTTATCGACCCTAACAGGCAAGTACGGCGAGGAGGGAGACCAGCTCATTTTCAAGATCCTCAACAACGGGGATTACCTGGCCAAAGTGGATGACGTGCTTCTTGCGTCCAAAAACAGCAAGGCGCTGACCGCGGCCATTTCCAAAAAGGCCCTGCGCTACGACCTGACCGTTCCTTTCGCGCGGTTTGTGGTCATGCAGCGGAACGAGTTGACGTTCCCCTTCAAGCGTTATCAAATCCAAAACGTGTGGCGCGGAGACCGCCCCGGAAAAGGGCGATACCAGGAATTCACCCAGTGCGACTGTGACATCATTGGGACGGAGAGCACGTTGGCAGAGCTTGAGCTCGTGCAGATCTTCCACGAAGGTCTCTCGGCGCTGGACGTGCCGGGTTTCCGGATCGCTTTGAACGACCGACGCATCCTGCAAGCCTTGTCGGAGGCCAGCGGCGTTCCTGCCTCGTCCTTCGCTGACTGGACCGTGGCTGTGGACAAGCTCGACAAAGTCGGCTTGGAGGGGGTGGCCAAGGAATTCGAAATCCGTGACATTCCTGCATCGGCCTTGGGCATGATCGAGAACCTTCTTGGCATTCGCCAGGCGCCCGACCCTCAGGCGGCGTTGGACAAGATGGCCAAGTTGCTCGGAGAACAGGCGGCAGCCCGTGAAGCCCTGACCGAGTTGGAACACTTGGTGCGTCGTGCCAAGTTTTCCGGCGTCCCAGAATCGCACCTTCATGTCGACCCCTTGCTCGCGCGAGGACTTGATTATTACACCGGCGCCATATTCGAGGTGCTTGTGGAAGATGCCCCTTTCGGCAGCATTTGTGGAGGGGGACGATACGCAGATTTGACTGGCATTTTCGGTTGGAAAGGTGTGAGCGGAGTCGGAGTCAGCTTCGGTGCTGACCGCATTGAAGACGTGCTCAACCATGTGGATGGTTGGCCTGTGTTGCCCAACGTCGGCCTCGACGTGATGGTGGCACAAATGGAATCTGGAGACGTGGAGGCTGAACTGACATCCGCCCAAGCATGTCGCGAAGCAGGCTTGTCAAGTGAGCTTTATCCGGACCCGGCCAAACTCAAGAAACAATTCAAATACGCCAACGACCGCGGTGTACGTTGGGTGATTGTCCTTGGTGAAGACGAGCGCGCCTCGAATGTGGTCTCGCTCAAGGACATGGTGGGAGGCCACCAAGACCAGCTTCCATTGACGGAAGCCATTGCCAAAATTCAGGCTTCCTGAAAGGC
>DKNS01000021.1:20961-34376 GCA_002469765.1 Flavobacteriales bacterium UBA7382
TCGATGCGGTTGAGCTTGGGAATCCAATCCTCTGGGGGTTGGTTGGGGTGCCGTTCAAGGTCCAAGACGTCCCTCAATGCCTTGCTGGTGTCGGCCAACTGACGCTCAAGTGTCATCGCTTCTGCAGATGTGCATGCTTGGTGACGGATCATGTTCCGCTCCAGCGCGTCAAGCAGAAGTTGAACGCCTTCTTTGATGCGGGTCAACTGCTCGATGGTTTGACGCTCCTCATCCAACTTTGCGCGCTGAAGGGCGGTTTCGTTCAGCCGCATGGTGGCGTCTCGCACATGGAGAAATCGACGTTCCAATCGGGCAAGTTGGCCTGGTGGTGGTGCAGAGGTTTCGACAGTGGCATTGGTCTCCATGGAGGTCCACCAAGCCCACACTCCGCCCAACACAAGGGCTGTGAAACTCGCAATCCACATCATGACATCATGAGGATTGTCTCCTGTTGACGGGTGGGCGAAGCACGTTGGACACCCATTGACGTGCTGCAGAAAACGGCCCTTCTGAACCTGCAACCACCCGTGCCTCTTGCTTGTCCCAGAGGCTTTGGTGGCTTTGCATGTGTTGTTCAACCAAAAGTTGTCGGGCGTGGCGGTGCATGGCAGTGAGCCTCTGGGAGGCGCGCTGATGTGCCCACCAACCGCTTTCAACCCAGCTGTTTCGAAGCTCCTGAACTTTATCCCAGAGGGTTTCAATGCCTTCTCCAGTCAGACTGGAAGCCAGCACCACGTGGGCTGGAGTGCCAGATGGTGGCAATGGCAAGAGGTGCAAAGCTTGGGAATACGCGGTGGCCGTAAGTTGACATGCTTTGATTTGATCGCCGTCGCATTTGTGCACAAGAAGGATGTCGCACATCTCGACCACGCCACGCTTGATGCCTTGCACGTCGTCGCCGGCCCCTCCAATCAAGGTCAGCACGAACACGTCGACCATATCACGCACAGTGACTTCGCTTTGGCCGACGCCCACGGTTTCCACTAAAATTAGGTCAAAGCCGGCCGCTTCACAGAGCTGGATGGCTTCGGAGGTCGCTCTGGTGACGCCGCCCAAAGTGCCCGAGGCGGAGGAGGGCCTGACGAAAGCGTTAGGATGCATTGACAGGCTCTGCATGCGGGTCTTGTCGCCGAGAAGCGAGCCTTTGGTCCGAGTGGAGGATGGGTCGACGGCAAGCACCGCCACGCGGTGACCCCGGTCGATGGCGTCCATGCCGAGCCGCTCGATCAATGTGCTTTTGCCTGCCCCAGGGATGCCCGTGATGCCCAGCCGGTGAGTGATGCGGTCTGGGCGGTGCGTGCGACGAAGAAGCTCTTCGTTCCGGGCTTGGTGCTCAGGCAACGTGCTCTCCACCCAAGTGATGGCCTGGGCAAGTGCCTCGCGTTTGCCTGCCAACACAGCCTTGGCCAGCGATTCAGCCGTCCATGTGGAAACTCCATGGATGGAAGATTTTGCCATGCGACGGGCGCGTGCCCGTGGGTCAGATGAGGCTTTGTCGGTCACGTTCGGAAGATACGTGAAAGAAGAGGGGGGGGAAGCCCGACAGGCGCGTACTTTGTAGACATGCGTCACAAATTCATGACCGTGGTGGTGGTGTGGCTTGTGGGAGTTTGTGCCTGTTGGGCACAACCACCCTCGGACACCACGTGGGTCGTCTCTGGATCGGTGTCTGGCGAAGGTGGCCGTTGGATCCCTTCGTCCATGGTGGTCAACCGCCGGAGCAGCGCAGGTGAGTTTGTCGGCCAGGACATGGAGTTCTTGGTCTTAGTGCAACAGGGAGACACGCTGGTGTTTGGGGCGGTGGGGTACCACAGCGTTGAAAAGGTGGTCAAGACGCCTTCGAGGCTGGACGTGCAGCTGAGAATCCTCCAAGTGGAGGTGGGTACGGCCGAGGTGATCGCCCCAAGAACGCTTCAGGAAATTGTGCGAGACATCCAGGCACTTGGGTACAACGAAGAGGATTTTCGGCTGTCGGGGGTGAACGCCATGCAAAGCCCCATCACCTTTTTGTATGAATCGTTTTCCCGCCAAGCCATCAGCAAGCGCCTTGTGGAGCAATTGGAGAACGACGACCGCAGAAGGGCGCTGCTCCAGGAGCTCTTCACGAAGTATGTGGACTACGACATTGTCGAGCTGGAACCTTGGGAGTTCGAGTCATTCGCCCGCTTCTGTGACCCTGGGGACGAACAGTTGAAGCGATGGTCTCAATACGAGTTCATTCAATACGTGAAGCAGAGGTATCAGGTCTTCCGAATGATGCCCAGGACCATGCCCGCCGAGGACATGGACTACCATTTGGACGAAGACTGAGGCGGACAACCACCTTTGCGTGGAGGTCAATCCACCAAGTAGCTCAGGTGGAGGTAAAGGATGAACCACTTGAACAGCATGCCTGTGAGGCAAATGCCCACGGCGGCCACCCTGGGCACCTGCCAACGTGAGGCGATTTGGTCAAACCTGATCACCAAGTCCACAAACAAGACCATCACCGCGATGAGTTCGAAGATGTTTAGAATCGACTGAACCTCCACCAGCACCTCTGCAAGGGCACGTGCTTGGCCTCGAAAATTGGCCGTGAAAAACACCACATTGTAGCCCAAGAGGAGGCCCAGAACACCTTGAAGGATGCGGTTGTTTTCCATGCATCAAAAGTACACGGCCCGTTGTTTGAAAGCCGCACCAAAAGGCTTGACTTTCTGCATCCACGCCTCCAACTTGCATTTATGAAATTTCGATTTGCATCGGCGTTTGGCTGGCTCATAGGAGCTGCGCTTTTGGCAGCCACTCTGGCTTCTTGTGCTCCTCAAGCGGAGACCTGCAGCGCCTACCAACAGGTGCAGCCTGAAGCGCACCCTGCGCGCTAAGCAAGGGTTCAGAACTGCCAGTAAATGAAAGGCCGGCTTTGGTCTTGCTGAACCCAAACCGCCAGGACGGCGCACGCCATCCAAAGCATCCAGTACGCCCACAAGGGCCACTTTTGAACGATGGCCTCCCAGGTTGTCCGCGCCGAGATGGGCATGAGGTGAAGGAAGTAACCCAAGACCATGAGTCCCAATGCCACCCACGTGGTGGGGTCCACTGTGAATTCTTCGACTGACAAAGAAGGTGAAGTCAAGTTGAACCACATCGTCAAGGCTGTGCTCCACGCTTCCTGAGGCTGGAATGCATCCCCCCCTTGGTTCCAAAACACCAAGCTCCCAGCCCGAAACCAAATTCGGCTGAGGACCACCACATGGAAGGTGAAAAGCCAGCCCAACCCTCGTTGCCAACGGGTGCGGGTGGGAGGAGCAAATACAATCCAAGCCACCAAGGCGATGCCGTTGATGGCGCCCCACGTCACGAAGTTGACATGGGCCCCGTGCCACAACCCACCGAGCAGCATGACCAACAACACATTCGTTGCGGTTGCTCCGCGGGTTTGGGCTGTGGCGGACATGAGGCCCCACGCGGCCGCCAACAACGCGAGGCCAGAAAGCACGAGCCAGCCTCCAAATGATCCCCAACTTATCCCTGTCCAGGCGACCATCCCCGACAAGAACAGCCACGTGACCATGGAAAACCTTCGGTTGCCACCAAGTGGAATGTAGACGTAGTCTCGCCACCATTGGGAGAGGCTCATGTGCCAACGTCGCCAAAAGTCACCGGGTGACGTGGCACGGTAGGGGAAGTTGAAGTTTCGAGGCAAGCGAATCCCCAGAAGCCCAGCCATGCCTTGGGCCATGTCGGTGTAACCACTGAAGTCCGCGTACACCTGCAGACTGTAGCCGTAAAGCGCCAACAAGACCCATGCCTTGGGCGTCACACTGGGGTCGTCAAAGGCGGGGTCCACCAACCAAGTGCCCACGACATCGCCAAGCAGCACCTTCTTCAGCATGCCCTGAATGAGCAGCAGCAAAAAAGGTTTGAGGGCATGGGGCGCATTGTTCCAGGTCGGGGAGGCGAGCTGAGGCAAAAATGCCGCGGCCCGCACGATGGGCCCCGCCACGAGTTGGGGAAAAAAAGTAAGGTAGGTCGCAAACGACAGCAAATCTGGAGGTGTGGCCAGCGTGCGTCGGTGCACGTCCACCAGGAAACTGATGGCTTGGAATGTGAAAAACGAGATGCCCAGCGGCAGCATCCACGCATCCAGCCTGAATGTTCCAGAGGCCAGCAGCCCAAGTTCGAATGTGTCGTCGATGAAGAAGGCATACTTGAATGCCGCAAGGCCCAGGACGTTGAAGCTCACCCCAAGTGCGGTCGTCCAAGCGCGCAAAGGTCCCTCTTGCCTGTGGATGAGCTGTCCAAGGGCGTGGTTGAGCAGCACCGAAGTGGCCAAGATCATGGCGCAGGGTGCCGCAGCCATGAGGTAGAACCCGATGCTGAACGTCAGCAGCAATACGCTTCGAAGACGAACAGCACCATTCCGAGAAAACGAGGAGCTCGCCCCGTTCAGCCATGTTGCAGCCATGAATGCACATGCGAACAACATCCAAAATTCCCACGACGTAAACGACATGGTCATGGCGCAATCAATTTGGCGGGTTCAACACGTTGGTTGACCCACAAAGCGCGTTCGTGGGAAAGCGCTTGGATGAGCCTTCGGGCGGTCTCCTGGGCCCCACGAACTGAGAAGTGGATGTGGTCGTTTCCGGCCCACCTGTGGTCCACCCAGCGCCTCATTGCACCTGGACCGCCCATGACGGCTTGCAGGTCCCAATGCAGCGCGTGGTTGGCCAGGGCCACGTCTTTCAAGGCCGTCACTGTGTGCTGGAGTCCTGGATACATGTCTGGATCATCGCCCATGTCTGAAGGGCCAATGAAGAGGATCGGCACCCCAGGCCATTGGGTTTGGATATGTCGGATGTTTTGGCCCACTTTCTGTGCATAGCGCTTCGCAGCGCGCTCGCCGGTGATGGAGGGCACAGCATTGCCTCCGAATTGCAAGATGACAAGCGCGGGGTTGGTGAGTTGTTGCAGCGCGTCCCAATCGGAATTTGGCACATCGTCAAACAAGGTGCCTGAGCCTCCTCGCATGGACAAGTTGTGGACGTACACGCCAGGGCCCGACGTGAGGTTGGCCCCCATCACTGTGGCGCCTGAACTGAACCAAGTTCTGCCCGCCATGCCTTCCGGGTGCGACCATCGAAGGAAAGGCGACGTCTTTAGTGGGGTGACGTCCGTCGGTGGGGTGACGTCCCAGTGGCCTTCGCCTTCTTGCCAGATCGACATGTCCGACCACGTTTGGCAGTGCATGGGGGCATTGGGATTGCGTCGGATGGTCCAAGTCGCCGCCGAGTCGAATCGGTTCAACGCAACAAAGGGCAACCTTCTGGCTTGGGCTTCTCGACGCGGCCCAAACCCAGCCTCCCTTCGCACTTCTCCGCGTGTGGATTGCCGAACGGCGAAGGTGGGGGCCGGTGACAGTGGCAAAACCCATCCGGCGCCTTCTCCACCGTGCGCGTTCTGGAAGTGCTCTCTCAGCGCCCCTGTGATGCGGTCGCCTTCAATTTGGCTGTCCCCCCAATGATACACGTCGACCTGCATCCGATCGGCCAGTTCGAGTTGCTGAAAGAATGTCCCCAATTGAAACCAGGCGCGTGCCGACCCTGCGATTTTCCAGGAGGCAGGCAACCTCACCGAATCCAGCCTTCCTATTTCGACATCTGGGCTCAAAGGGACCGACAGGGGCAGGCCGACAGGCAGCTCAAGGGCTTGGACAGGCTTGGAGGACATGGGCACCATTCTTGCGATGGGTTTGGCAAAGAAGCGCCAGGGTGGGTCAGGCATCCAAGTGTCCAAGGTCACCCACACGGCCAAAAAACTCCCCCACATCAGGCCCCATGGTGCCCAGGATTTCACGGGGAAGGAATTCGGAGGTGCATGCCGGGTTGGAGGTTGTCCCAGACGCCATTCCATTGGCCCAAACATGTCGGATTCACCAGGTGGAGCCTTGAGATGCTGTACACTGTTTCGCCGGGCTGGACGACGTGAACGGCGGGCAAGTCCAAGTTCTCGAGCAGCCGCACGCCCGTCCGGACTCGTTCTGCCGACAGGTTCAGTGACCCGAATGCCAGAGCCGACGTTAGGGCACCTTCGGGTGAGTCGGCGTCTTCGAGGCTGGACCAGAATTGGGCAGGTACTTCAGGGCACCCGCATGGCACGTTGCTGCCACACACGGGCGTTTCGAATACCAACGCTGGGAGCCACCGTGCGCTGGCAGGCAGGTCTTTCGTGGCAACCGAGGCCTGCCAGGTTGTCAAGCAAGGGGACGCTCTCATCCACAACTCTTGCACCTCCTTGAAATTGTCTTCCCGCCAAAACGCCATGGCCTGACGGGCATCTGGCCAGGTGGATTCCCAGACCAACTCCCATGCATCTGGCAAACGAATGTCTGTGTTGAACCCCAACGGCGCCTCGGGGCAAGGCGATTGAGCCATCATGGAGCATGGAGCGCCCAACACAAGTGCCAAGCTCATTGCGATCCATCGAGATGTTGGGGCGGACTCCATGCCCTTCAAAAATACCCGAGGACTTCAAGTGGACTTGGTCAACAGACGTGAGGTTCTGCACCATGGGGGCGAATTTCTCCAACCAGGGTTTGCATGTGTTGTTGTTTTTATGTAAATTAAAAAAGAGGTCAAGGGCGAGAGCCGACCTCGTTGTGAATCGTAGAAGGGGCACCTGCAACGGCGGGTCCCCTTTTTTCATGTTGTCTTTAAAGGGCATGAACCTTGGGAGCCTTCAACGTGTTTCCATGACATGCACGAACTGCGCACTTCCCTGGTGTTGCCCATCTCGCTGGACGAGGCATGGGCTTTTTTCAGTGTCCCCGACAATCTGGATGAAATCACACCTCCGGACTTGGGTTTTGAAATATTGACAGAGAACGAGCGACGAACGTATTCAGGCCAAATCATCCGGTACCGCGTCCGTCCGCTGCTGAACATCCCCATGACATGGGTCACAGAAATCACCCATTGTGAGGACCGGTCGTACTTCGTCGACGAGCAGCGGTTTGGGCCGTACGCCCTGTGGCATCACCAGCATCATTTCAAGGAAGTGGAGGGTGGCGTCCAAATGGACGACATCTTGCACTACAAACTCAAGGGCGGTTGGCTTGGCGACAAGCTCACTGGGTGGCTCGTGCATGGCCGGGTTCAGGGCATTTTCAGGTTCCGCACAAACTTGTTGCTGAAGCGCTTCGGAGGCAAGGATCTCAGCTGATTACTGGCACAGAACATTGGCGGCCCAGGCTGCCATGAGTAAGTCGGGTTTCACCTTGGACTGGAAGCCCAGTGACGTGATGTACCCGGAGCTGACGTTGACCAGCTTGTGGCTGGCATGTTGGCTGTCGCTGTTGAAATCAAGGTCAATCTGGGCGACGCGAAGGTCACACTCTTCAAGGATGAGGTTGGCCAACGCCACAGAACGTTCAGTTTCGCCCCACAATTTGGTCCACATGTCCAAAATTTTGGGGACGCGTTCTCGCCTGTAGATCACGTGGGCACCGTTGTTGGGGAAACGAAAAACCACTGTGGTGACGTACACCGTGTGACGCTTGTGGTTTTGTGAATCGCAGCCGACGTGGACCTCGATTTCCGATTCCTGGGTCATGGCGGCGGTGTACTCGCAGACGTCATGCGTCAGTGTGCCCCCCATCACTTTGAATCGTCGGTCTTCCGGTTCCATGTCCACCAAACTAATCGCGGTTGGGCGCAAAAAAAAGCAGGGCCTCGGCCCTGCTTCTTCATGTTATGCACAATTTCAGCGGTCAAGGGCCACGCTGATCAAGTGGCGCAAGTGTGCGCGGTGTGCGCGGGTCAGACTGTCGGGCGATGACGCATCCCGCTGCTGGCGGTCAATGCGACGCAGTTGGGCCAGAACCACACTTTGAGCCACGCCAGTCAGTCGACTTTTTTCGCCCAACGCGGCAATCAAAGCCTCCACGTACATCAGCTGGAGCCCCTGACGGTATGTGTTCACAGAGGTGCGCAAATCGGCCTTGAAGATGGATTCTGTCAAGTCGCCCATGTATTCTGCGAGGTCGTAGGTGTTGCCGTAGAGTCCGCTGTCCAGGATGCGCATCAGCACCTTGGGGTTGACCAGGTGTGCCATGGCGCCACGTTGAGCACCCGCTACACGGGCGTGGATTTTGGGGTCCTCGCCACCGCCGAAGAACCCAAATCCGCGACGCTGGACCTGGAGGTAGGCCAGCACATCCGATTGGGCGTCGAAAGCGTCCGGCGCGAAGGCGTAGGTACTCAGTGCCTCCATGGCTGCCTTTTGGTCGGCTTCTGACACAGGGGTGTAGGGGGCGGCACCTTCCAATTGGGCCGGGGTGGCTCGGTTGTAGCGCACGCCCCCGATTTGACGGGTCATCACGCGCAGTTGGGTTGCGTACTCTCCGGTCAGGGCGTAGTACGCGCGAACCACCTCTTGGTGGCTGTCCACGCCGGGTGCAAAATTCTCGACAATGGAAGGCAGCAGGTCGTTGACCAGCTCACAGCGCTCGGCGGCGTAGGCCACGGGTTCGCTGCTGAGGTCGTAAATGTTGACGTCAGGGTTGATGCCGCGCCCGGTGCTGCGCATGTCGTCCGCGTCGTTGCCAAATTGCAGCAGCGGGTTCGTCGACTTGGAGAGGATGGCTGAGAGGCGTGCTTCTTCTTTGGCCTCATCGTCGAGCCCTACGCTGTATCCGTAATCGATGACCCATTTGTCATAGGGACCAGGACTATCGTCGTAGAAGCGGGTTTGTTCTTCAGGGTTGCGTGCAAAGTTGATGGCTGGGTACTCCATCACGGAGTTGCACATGCCGTTTTCGGCCACCTTCGAAGCGTCCTTCAACTCTTCTGGGCTGAGCATGGTGCTGGCGTGCATGTTGTGGCTCATCCCAAGGGTGTGTCCCACCTCGTGCAACACCAAGCGGTGAAGCGTCTGACGCACAAACTCGGCATGCTCTTCGTCGCTGAATTTGTAGGACCTCATGGCGGCGGCGGCCAACAGGCTGTTGCGTCCCATGACAGCCCCTGCGTGGCATCGATTCATTTGTTCCGCAAGGACTTCGCGCGCCGGGCGCTGTGCCAAATCAACCTCGAATTGCGCAGCTTCTTCATCCATGCCGGCCTCCACCATGCCGGCTTCTGTGAAGACGTCAAAGCGCCAAAGCCGGCCCACCATGCCGCCATATTCCAGCATGATGTCTGCCCCGAGGATCTCTCCAGTGCGGGGATTCACAAAGCTGGGGCCGTAGCCTGAGAAGGGAGGAGAAGGAGAGGCGGTCCAGCGCAGCACGTTGTAGCGCACGTCGCCGGCGTCCCAATTCGCGCCGTCCGGTTGCACTTTGACAACCACGGCATTCTTGAACCCAAGGGGCTCAAATGCTTGGTTCCACTTTTCCACACCCGCTTTGATGATGGGGCGGAATTCCTCTGGCGTGGTGTTTTCAATCCACCAGGTGATGGGCTCCACCGGCTCAGACATGGCTGCCTCGGGTTCTTTCTTCTCGAGTCTCCAACGGTGAATCATGTCCATCCAGGGTGTGGCGGTCACGCCGGTCAGGTCTTCCACCTCAGTTGTGAAAAATCCGATGCGTGGGTCGTCTGCACGCGGGGTGAATCCATCTTCCGGCATTGGCAACAACGCGTGGCGGTATCCCACGGTGACGTACCGGCCGTCCTGGAATTCAGGGCCGCCCACCGAGGGGCTGCCGTTGTCGTACACATAGTCCACGGACAGCTCCGTGTTCATGGGGTAGTTGGCGATGTCCACCACCTTGCTCTTGGCTTTGCTCAATTTGCCCAACGCGGACTTCCGTCCAGGGCGCGAAGGCGGCTTGATCATCTGCAAGTCCTCGCGCAAGAAGAGGGCGTCTGCAGAGACCACATAGCCTGTGCTGTCTTCCGCCTCAATCTTGACGCTGGCCAGGATGGGCGTGTTCAAGTTGGCTTGGGCCGCTTTGCTCAGGGCATTGTCGGGGTCAACGCGGAAGTTGGTGTTTTCGGCATGCACTTCAAGTTGTCCGAAGTGCCGGTGAAATGTCACCACCTTGCTGCCCCGATAGCTCCCACGGAAGAACCCGCTGGAGACCACACCGTCTTCCACCTGGGAGAAGTAAATGAACTCGTGATCAAGCACTGTGGCTGGCACGTGCATGTACATGTCCCCTTTGACGGTGTCTTGGTAGAGGTTGAACAACCCCTCAAACGCTTTGAAGTCCTCGGTGAATTCATCCACGGATTTCAGCTTGTCTTTGCCGCCTTTCCTGGCACCATCGACTTGGGCTTCTTTCCCTTTCTTCCCCTTCTTTTTCTTTCCTTTTTGGGCCAAAGCGTCTGCAGGTGCCAGACCTACCATGGCCGCGGCAAGGAGGCAAGCCGCGAAGCGTTCCATTCGAATCATGGCAACAAGTTACCACGACTGGCGGCCACCCAAAGATTCACTTGAACCCGCGCACCGTCTTCAGGTGCTCGTAGGCTTCTTGAACTTCCAAAAAGCGGACTTCCGCTTGCTTGGCGTACGCTTCGCCCATGTCGCGCACCTTGTCCGGGTGGAACTTGAGGGCGAGTCGGCGGTAGGCTTTCTTGACCTCTGAGTCGGTGGCGCTTTCCGTGACTTCAAGGACGGTGTAGGGGTCTGGTTTGTCGCTGTGAAAGGGTGCTTCGATGGATGCACGGTCTTTTTCGCTGATGCCCAGCGCGGACCCCATGCGGCGAATGAGGTCCACTTCCCGAGGGTCCACGTTGCCGTCCGCGCGAGCAATGCCATAGAGGTATTGCAAGAGCAGCAAGCGCTTGGCGTGAGGCATGTTGGCACGAATTTGCATGCAGACACCCCGAACGTCGACTTTGTTTTTCAAGGCCTCTCGCAGGGCCAAGGTCAGTTGTTCAGCTTGCGCTTGGCCAAAGTTGGTCTTGAAGAACGACTTGACGTAGTCCAACTCAGATTTGAGCACCTGGTTGTCCGCCTGCATCACAGCCGCGCTCAGGACCACCATGCTCAAGGCGAAGTCCCCAGCTTCTGTGGCCTTGGTCCGTGGTCCTTGGGTCCTGTCGTATCCTGCCCCGGTGCCACCGGGCATCCTGCCGTCCACTGACAGGCTGTCGTCTGAGAACATTTTGCCCAACCAGTAGCCCATGACGCCGCCGATGGGGCCTCCTAGGGCCCATCCGACCGCGCCGCCAATCCACTTGGAGTAGCCCATCAGGCTTGGTGCAGTTGAGCGTACCCGTCTTGGATGAAGGCCGTCAACTCCTCACCCTCGAGGAGACCTTGGGAGAGGCGTGCCAGGTTGGCGGCTTGCCTGGCCAGGGCGCTGCGCTTGGTGTCGTCTGTTTCATTCAACAGGCTGGTCGCCAAGGGGTGGTTGGCGTTGACAGTCACTTCGTAGCTGCTGGGCATGTCGCCGAACATTTGGAATCCCCCTCCGCCCGCGGCTTGCTGTTCCTTCATGCGCCGCATGAATTCACTTTGGGTGATGACCAAGGGTGCCGCGCTGGGCGACATCGGAGCGAACTGCACCTTGTACCCTTCGCCGGGGAAGGCGCCCTCCAAAATAGGCTTCAACGTTTCCTGCTGCGAGTCGTCCAGGGCTGAGGTCAATTCCTCGTCCTTTTCAATCAGCTTGTCGGCGATGTCCGCGTCCACACGCTTGAATTGAATGTCGGAGTGGGTTTGTTCCAACTTGCTCACCACGTGTGCGGCGAGCGGTCCGTCCATCACCAAGACCGTGTAACCGCGGTCGGTGGCTTCCTTCACGTAGCTGTGCTGTCCCTCGACGTGGTGCGTGTAGGGGAGGATGACCTTGCCGTGCTTGTCCTTCTGGGTTTCCCCCACGATCGCCAACAACTCGTCGTGGGTGTGGCACTTGCCTTCGCTGTCTTTGTACAAGAAGAACTTCTGGGCACGCTCGGCAAACTTTTCGTCCGTGAGCATGCCGTATTCCACAAACACCCGCAAGTCGTCCCACTGCGCCTCAAATGCGGGACGGTCCTTCTTGAACATCTGGGCCAACTTGTCGCTGACCTTCTTGCTGATGTGGCCTGAGATCTTCTTCACGTTGGCGTCTTCCTGCAAATAGGAGCGGCTGACGTTCAATGGGATGTCTGGCGAGTCGATGACCCCATGCAGCAGGGTCAAGAAGTCGGGCACAATGTTCTCCACGTTGTCTGTGATGAACACCTGGTTCGAGTAGAGGTGAATCCGGTTTTTCTGCAGGTCCATCTGCTTCTTCAACTTGGGGAAGTACAGGATGCCCGTCAAGTTGAAGGGGAAGTCGACGTTGAGGTGAATGTGGAACAATGGGTCCTCGAAATTCATGGGGTACAAGTCCCGGTAGAATTCGGCATAGTCCTCGTCTTGGAGGTCCGCTGGCTTCTTCGTCCAGGCGGGCTCTGTTTTGTTCACGACAAAAGGCACGTCGACGCTGATCTTTTTGACGTTGCCTTCGTCGTCCTTGGCACCTTCGGGGTCGTCGACGTACTCGGACTTGATGCCTTGGACGATCTCCACGGGCATGAATTTGCAGTACGTGTTCAGGATCTCGCGAATGCGCTCTTGGGCCATGTACTCTTTCGCATCCTCAGAGACATGCAACACGATGTCTGTGCCGGCGTGCTCTTTGTCGACGTCTTCCAAGGAGAAGTTGGGCGAACCGTCGCAGCTCCACTTCACGGCTTGCGAACCTTCGCGTTGGCTCAGGGTGACAATGTCCACCCGGTCGGCGACCATGAAGGCAGAGTAGAAGCCCAAACCGAAGTGTCCGATGATGGCTTGCTTGGCGTCGGCGTCTTTGTACTTCTCCAAGAAGTCTGTGGCCCCAGAAAACGCAATTTGGTTGATGTACTTGTCGATTTCTTCTGCGGTCATCCCAATGCCCGTGTCTCGGATGGTCACGGTGCCCGCCTCTTCGTTCAAGAGAACTTCAACTTGAGGGGTGTCTGTGATTTCTGCGATTTCCCCCAACTGCGCCAACATCTTGCGCTTTTGGGTGGCGTCCACGGCGTTCGAGACCAATTCTCGCAAAAAGATTTCCTGATCGCTGTACAGGAATTGCTTGATGATGGGGAAAATGTTGTCCGTCGTGACGTTGATGGTGCCTTGTTGTGCCATGTTGATGTGTGTTCAAATGAAAAGACGCCGCCCTTGGGCGACGTCCTTGCTTGGTCAATTCTTGTGCCAGTCCACGTGCGAGGCCCATTGGCTGACAGAAGCGTCACCCTTGGCCCCAAAGTGGTGACATCGTGTCAGAAGTTGGGGCGCAACTTGGCACGCTCGTGGTGCGACACGATGGTTTGGACCACCTCGTACGGGGTGTCGGCCACGTGGAAGAGCTTGTGGTCGCCGGGGCTGATTGTCTTGTATTTGGTTTTCATGGTGTCTTCAAACCAATCCAACAAGCCACCCCAAAAGGTGCTGTCGTAGAGGATGATCGGCTGCTT
>DKNS01000161.1 GCA_002469765.1 Flavobacteriales bacterium UBA7382
TGAATGTGGTCTGTGATTTCCATGATTTCGTCCATCAAAATCTCTTCCGACCCAAACGTGATGTTCAAGAGAACGTGGTCCGCGCCTGTGATGTCGCTGTCGTTCAGCAACGGGCTTTCCAACGCCTCTGTGACGGCTTTGGCGGCTCGGCCCTGTCCTGATGCGCTGCCAGATCCCATGATGGCACGTCCACTGTTGCGCATGACTGTATTGACGTCGTTCATGTCGACGTTGATTTCCCCTGTGAGGGTGATGACTTCAGCGATGCCTTTTGCGGCGGTGCAAAGGATTTCATCGGCGTTGGCGAAGGCGCTGCGGATGGTTTGGTTGCCAAACAACTCTCGAAGCTTGTCGTTGCGGATGATCAACAGGGTGTCCACGGCGGCGCGCATTTGCCCGAGGCCTTCGGTCGCTTGTTGGTTGCGACGGCGCCCTTCAAACAAAAACGGCACGGTCACGATGCCCACAGTCAAAATGCCACGCTCCTTGCACGCCTGTGCGATGACTGGGGCAGCCCCTGTCCCTGTCCCGCCACCCATGCCGGCGGTCAAGAAGACCATGCTGGTGTCTGTGCCAAGTAAATTTAAAACTTCGTCCAAGCTCTCAATTGCAGCATTTTTCCCCACTTCAGGGAGGGAGCCGGCGCCTTGTCCACCGGTGAGGGTGGCCCCCAACTGAACCTTGCGCGGTACTGGGCTGATGTCCAGGGCTTGGGCGTCGGTGTTGCAGACGATGAAGTCGACGCCGTTGATGCCCCTTTGATACATGGTGTTGACCGCGTTGGAGCCGCCGCCACCAACGCCGATCACCTTGATGGGCGAGTTGGAGGATTGTGGAAGGTTGAAATGCATGGGATGGGATTTTCAGGAATGAGAGTGGAAGGGGGAGCTCAGGTGGCGTCGGTTTCGAACCAGTTCTTGATGCTTTTCATGAAGTTGGAACCGAAGTCGATCACAGGCTTGGGATTGGAAGCGTTCGGTCCATTGTGCGAAGTGTTCCACTTGTGCTCGTAACCTTTGATCACCAAGCCAACTCCGGTTGAGTACGACGGAATCGAGGTGTCTTCGGGGGCCTTGGTGATGTGCTCGGCGGGGAAGCCTAGCCTGCAATCCAATCCGGTGACGAATTGGAACAACTGGGTCACGTGCTTCAATTGCGAGCCACCACCGGTGAGAACAATGCCTCCAATGAGTTGGTCACCAAATCCAGAGCTTCGGATTTCGTAGTGCACGTGCTCGATGATTTCAGTCATGCGCGCTTCGATGATTTGCGACAGGGTTTTCAGAGCGATTTCTTTGGGTTTGCGGCCTGTAAGCCCTGGAATGCACACAATCTCATTGGATTTGGTTTCCTGGGAGAGGGCGGAGCCAAATTTCTTCTTCAGTTGCTCAGCTTGCTTCTTCATGATTTGGCACCCCTGGCGGATGTCGTCGCTGATGACGTTGCCGCCGAAGGGGATGACCGCAGTGTGTCGGATGATGCCGTCTTGGAAGATCGCGATGTCCGTGGTGCCACCGCCAATGTCGACCAACGCCACCCCGGCCTCTTTTTCCTCATCCGACAACACGGAAGCGGCGGAGGCCAAGGGCTCAAGGATCAATTGATCCACCTCAAGGTCGGCTTTCTTGATGCACTTGTAGATGTTCTGTGCCGCGGCTGTTTGACAGGTGATGATGTGGAAGTTGGCTTCCAAACGCACGCCCGACATTCCGATGGGGTCTTTGATGCCTTGCTCGTTGTCCACGGTGAATTCTTGCGGAATGACATCCAAAATTTGTTCGCCAGGCTGCATCACCAACTTGCGCATGTCTTGGATGAGGGCCTCAATGTCTTCTTGGCTGATTTCCGCTTCGAGGTTTTCTCGGGTGATCATGCCTCTGTGCTGGAGGGATTTGATATGCTGTCCAGCGATGCCCACATTCACGAGTTGGATTTGGGCTCCCACCTTCATTTCGGCTTCCTCTACAGCCTGCTTGATCGACGCCACGGTGCGGTCGATGTTGGCCACCACGCCACGGGACACTCCCACAGACTCGCTGCGTCCGAAGCCGAGCAATTCGATTTTTCCGAATTCGTTCTTGCGTCCAATGAGGCAGGCAATTTTGGTGGTTCCGATGTCGAGTCCGACGACAATTTCACCAGAAGGTTGTGCGTGTGTGTTGTCCATCATGGGTAGCGTTGTGCGATCACTTGGTCGCGGTAGGTGAGGTCAATGCGTTTGTAGTTTCTCAGGTTGCCCCGCTCGATTTGCGCGCGGTAAAACGTCAGCAAATTGCGCTTCTTGTGCGCTGATTCGCTGCCATCTCCCAAGACGATGTGGTGTCCTGCGAGTCGAGGGTGCAAGACCAATTCCCCTTGGTCGTTCACCGAGAGTTGGTCGGTGAGGTTGTTCCAAAAGGCGTCCCGCTGTGTTCCGTTCAAGAATCGCAACCCCATCTCTGCCTGATTCGGGTTGGTCACATGCATGATGGGCAAGTGAGGGGTGTGGTGCGGATCGAGGGCCATGCGTTCCCCATCGCGGTCGAGGTAATGGTCTTCACCGCCCACAACGTGCACGCGCATCACCGGTCGACGTTGCCACACGTCGATGTGCAGGGTGCCGTCCAAGTGCGGGTAGACCTCAGCTTTGGCACAAGCGTCGAGCGCTTCGAGGTGTGTGACGACCGACTGCAGGTCCACGTCGATCAGCAATTCCCCTTCCAGGCGGTTCGTGCCGAGTTGGTCCACCAGCCTGCTCGGATCCAGGAATCCCGCCCGTGCTTCGTCCTTCACTTCGATGTGGACTTTCCGCACGCGCCGGCCAGCCGCTTCTGTGGAAGCGAAGCCCAAAACCACCCCGAGAATGGCAATCAAGCTGAGAGATATGAGTGTGCGCAGAATCATGGTTTCACTTCCGGCGGTCCTGCATGTGCTGGAGGGCTTGTGGAACCAGGCGATCGATGTCGCCTGCACCTGCCGTCACCAGCACGTCCACAGGACATGCCTTCAAGGAAGTGAAGATGGAATCTGAAGCAACAAGATGCTTGTCAGGGCTGGAGATGTTATCAAACAGCCATTGTGCATCAACCCCGGGAATTGGCGCTTCACGGGCAGGGTAAATGGGGAGCAAAAAGAGCCGGTCCACCTGGCCCAAAACCTTGGCAAACTCGACGCCAAAGTCCCGAGTTCTGGAGTACAAATGCGGTTGAAACACCATCGTCACGTGGCGGTTGGGCCATCGGCTGTCAATGGCTGACAAGAGCGCCGAGAGTTCCGAGGGGTGGTGGGCGTAATCGTCGATGTACGTGACTTCTGGCGTGTCCAAATGCACCTCCATTCGCCGTCTCACCCCTCCAAAGTGCGCCACCCTTTGGGCCAGCACCTCCGCCCCCACATTGGCGTGATAGGCCAACGCTGCAGCCACGAGCGCGTTGGCGGTGTTGTGCCTTCCAGCCATCGCGGGAGCCGCCACAAACGAGCATGTTCGAAAGGGGTCGTTCCGATGCAGTTCGAATGCGACGTCCCTCGCTCCGGCTTGTACCGTGGCGAGGTGGTCCAAGCGGTCAGGCACATCATCGCCTCCGTCCACCACGGCAAAGCGTTCAAGGTTTTTGGTCGTCGGCCAAGGGAGGTTGTGTGGCAGGATCAGGGTTTGGGTCACTTGGTTTCCAAAAATTTGGAACGCCTCCTGAAACGCTTCCTCTGTGCCGAACACGTCCAAATGGTCCGGGTCCATGTTGGTGACCGCGGCGTGTGTGGGGTGGAGTTGGTGGAAGCTGCGGTCAAATTCATCGGCCTCCACCACGTGCCATACCGCCCCGGGCTTGGTCAACATGTTGGTGCCGGAGGCCGCGTCAATGCCCCCAAGGAAGGCATGACATCCTGCTGGCTGAGCCATAAGCATGTCGGCCAGCCAACTTGACGTGGTGGTCTTGCCGTGGGTTCCCGCCACCGCAAGAGTGGGATGGTCCTGTGTGATGGCGCCCAAGAGCTCGGCGCGTTTGACGGCTTGGATGCCCTGGGATTCAAAATGGCGTTTGAGCGGGAAGTCTGCGGGAATGGCAGGGGTCCAAACCAAGGTCAGCGCTTCATGTACGTTCGGTTTGGTCCACTCAGGCAGGTTGTCCACGTTTTCGGAATGTCCCACCCAAATGCCTTCTCCTCTCAAACGGTCCAACAAGGGAGAAGGGCTCAAATCGTATCCGCCCACCACATGGCCTATCCTGTGCAAATGTCTGGCAAGGGCGCTCATGCCAATGCCACCTAAGCCAAGGAAGAAGACATGTTTGGCCAAAGTCATGGGTCAGTCAATCAGGCGTTCGAGTTCGTCCACGACCGCGGCGGCGGCTTTCGGTTTGGCTGCATTTTGCATGGCTTGGGCCATGGAAGCGCACGCCTCGGGGTCTTGGAGCAACCGTGTGACGGCGATCCCCAGTGTCTCGCGCACGAGGTGATCTGGCAACAATTCGGCTCCGCCGAGTTCAGTGAGGCTCAGGGCGTTGTGGGTTTGGTGGTCTTCGGCCACATTCGGAGAGGGCACCAACAGGGCGGGTTTGCCGACCAGCGCCAATTCCGCCACGGACATCGCCCCAGCGCGGGACGCGATCAGGCGAGCCGCACCGTAGGCCAGATCCATACGGTCCACAAATCCCAAGCAAACGACCCCATCGCAGGGATTCGTTTTCAACCAGGCCTGGGCATCTGATTCATGCCTTCCGCCGCATTGCCACAAGAGTTGGTATCCACGTTGTGCGGCGCAGGGTTGTGCGGCCAAGATGGCTTTCACTGCGTCATTCATAGACACAGCGCCAAGGCTTCCGCCCATCACAAACACCACAGGGAGGTCGATTTTCAACCCAAAATGGCGCAAGGCTTCTTCGTGTTGTCCATCGTGAGGCTTGGCGAGTTGGACGACGTGTTGTCGGAGGGGGTTTCCAGTGACCACCAACTGCGTGGATGGAAACCAGCGTTCCATGCCAGGCATGCCTGCGCATACAAGCCGCACCCGGTTGGCGAGGAGCCTGTTGGTGACCCCTGGAAAGCTGTTTTGTTCTTGGATGAGGGTGGGCATGTTCATGCGCACAGCTTGGTGCAACAAGGGCCCGCTGGCAAATCCCCCGACGCCGACCACAGCTTGGGGTTGGTGACGTTTCAACAGGCGTCGCGCTTTCCAAAGGCTGCTGAGGAGCATGAAGGGAAACACGAGGTTCCGGGTGCTGGTCAATTTGCGCTCTATGCCTGTGATCCACAGCCCGTCGATGTCGTAGCCTGCCGCCGGCACCTTGTCCATTTCCATGCGCCCCAATGCACCCACGAAGCGAACCTTCGCGTCGGGATTGCGACGGACGATTTCATCCGCTATCGCCAGCGCAGGGTGAATGTGGCCGCCTGTGCCGCCTCCCGAGACGATGACGTTGGAGAGTTTTCCCATCACTTCATCGCATTGCCTTGCACCTTCGTCCCTTGTCCTGCCACCACGCGAGACACTGCGAGCATCATTCCAATGGACATGCACGTGAACAGCAACGAGGTTCCCCCGTAACTCACCAAGGGCAGCGGTTGGCCGGTGGTGGGAAACAGCCGAACGGAAACCCCCATGTTGATGAGGGCTTGCACGGCAATCGTCAGCCCCAAACCGAGCACCAGGTTTCTGGCAAACAGCGAGTCGCAGCGCACCGCTGTTTGGGAAGCCCGAAACAGCAAGGCCAAATAAAGCAGGACCAACCCGAGCCCACCCACCGCACCCCACTCCTCCACGATGAAGGCGTAGATCATGTCGGAATAGGGGTGAGGCAAGAAGTTTCGCGACGTGCCTGACGCCGGGCCTGACGGCAGGATGCCTCCTTTGTGGATGGCGATTTGGGCCAATTCAATTTGGTAGTCTTCGGCGCTGGATTTCCCGCCATCTTTCCCGGAAGCGAAGCCGGCAAAGCTCTCCATGCGGCTCGCCCACGTGCCAAAACGAGGCAGGGCGTCAGGCGCCGCCTTCCCTAGCCCGTAAAGCATGATCAGAGCGGCAGCGGCGATGCCCACCACGCGAACGACCTGCAACCATGGCAATCCTCCAACGAAGAGCATGGCAAAGCAGATGGCGCCGAGCATGGCGGCGGTGGAAAAATCCGAGGGCAAGATGAGTGCACACACCAGGCCGATGCCGGCCAGGATGGGCGCCACCCCTTGCCAAAAATCATGCAGCTTGTCCCGACGCAC